>JBJTRB010000309.1:0-3565 GCA_046075925.1 Bacteroidota bacterium
CTTCGGCTGCTCCCATCCTGTGCAACGGCGCATCCACCACGCTCACCCTCACCGCTTCCGGCGGTACCCCTCCTTATTCCGGTACGGGAAACTACACCCGTGCAGCGGGAAATTACTCCATCACCGTCTCCGATGCCAACGGTTGCAGGGATACGGTGAACGGCAATCTCCAGCAGCCGGCGCCCATCTCCGTTTCCACCTCCTCGGGGAACATCGCCTGCTTTGGTGGTACTACCACCATCACCGTGGCCGCTTCCGGTGGCACTCCGCCTTACTCCGGTACCGGTACCTTCTCCCGTACTGCCGGTGCTTACTCCTACACCGTCACCGATGCCAACAACTGCTCCGCTTCTGCTGCTGGTAACATCACACAGCCTGCTGCGCTGAGTGTGGATGCTGGTGTTTCCGGTGCCCTATGCAGAACAGGCAGCCGCGCAATCGGAGGTGCTCCAACAGCATCTGGTGGAGCTGGAACCTTCTTCTATAGCTGGTCGCCGCCAAGTGGATTGTCCTCCACAACCGATGCAAATCCTATAGCGAGTCCTTCACAACCATCCACCTATTTCGTAGTCGTCACTGACTTGAACGGATGTTCTGCGAGTGATTCCATCCGTGTTGACCTCACAGGACCAGGTGTACCTGAAGTGTCGGTCTCTGGTGTTTGCAATGGAGAAGCCATTGCCACGGTAGTCAACGCCGACCCTGCATTCGAATACACCTGGAACACCGGCGAATCATCCAGACAAGTTTTCATCAACGGCAGCGGCACCTACACAGTGACTGCCAGTGATACGACAGGCTGTTTTGTCAGTACGAATGTGCAAGTGGGAACGATTGCGAACTGCCAGGGAGTACTGCTGCTCAAATCGCCTTTCACTGCATTGTTGTTCGATACAATCGATGTGGATGTGACTATCCGGAATGCGGATCGGATTTTCTCGGCTTACGCTACCGTGGAATTCGATTCTTCCTTGCTTGCCTTTGCGGGCAATACGCCTGGCGACTTTTTTGGCAGCTCGACCAATGCATCTGCCGCTACCCTCAATGGCGACCGAGTCGATTTCGGAATTTATCAATCGAGTGGACTAGCTTCCGTAAGCGGCGACGGATCCGTCTACCGTTTGCGGTTCGTTGTGAAGGACATGAATACGGGATTACCATTCGATCCGGTGAATCCAGGATACTTCAGTACCCTCTTCCGGCTGACGAACATTTTCGTCACAGACAGCATCGGATCTCAACCTGCATCCTATGCACAAAATTCAGTGGATTCTTCCACGACTTTCTTCTACTATCTCGTTCCGGTATGGCCGGGCGATCTTGACAACAACAACCGTTCGGATGTAGCGGATGTCCTTCCTATCGGTTACTTCTATGGCGAAGTCGGACCTCAGCGCCCGAATGCAAGTGTTGCATGGATCGGACAACCAGCACCACTTTGGGGAACCGATCGTACCGCTCTCAATGGAAGTGCGTATAAGACATTCGCCGATGCTGACGGTAATGGTCGTATCGAAGTCGCTGACAAGACCCCGATCCTCCAGCACTTGGGATCCCAGCACGCACGGATGATCCGTCCTCCGTACCGCACGGATGAACCGATCATTTCAAACAGAAGCCAGCCCGTTCTGGCCATCAGGATGCCGGATACCTTGTTGTTGCGCGCATCACTTCCTTACACGGAACAGGCTCAGATCACGATCGGAGATGCGTCGAACCCGTTCATCGACCTCTACGGTGTGGCATTCGATCTGTATTTCGATCCGGCATTCGTGAACACCTCGGGTATCTCGGTCGATTTCACCGGGTCGTTATTCGGAACACTTAATACGGATTTCATACAAGTAACCGATACCAGCGACCTGGCAACTGGTCGACTCAGCATCGGCATGACGCGATACGACAATGCTCCGGTTAATGGAATTGGTGGAACCTTGGCGACAATCGATTTCCCGATTCCATCCAATGCACCGAATGGTTGGTTCACCGTCGATATGCGGCCCATCGCGAGCAATGACAACCTGGGTGTAAGAGTCAATACCGCTGATCAGGACGACTCGCTGCTGATTGCGAATTTCGTTTCAACCGGATTACAACCTGAAAGCCTTTCCTTCGATCTGTTCCCGAATCCGGCGTCTGACGTATTGCATGTTCGAATCAACGGAATGGAAAACCGCAAGAATCTTCGGGTAAGAATCGTATCGATGATCGGTCAGCTCGTTTACGAATCCGCCTTATCCGGAACCAGAACAGCAATCCCACTGGACGATCGACTCGAAGAGGGAATCTATCTTGTTCAAGTGTACGACCCACAAGGAGGCCTGACTGGCCAAAAGAGAGTGGTCATATACCGCTAAAAACGCAAGGAATCGGGCTTTTATGGTCCGATTCCCTGCTTAAAGAACCTTATTTAGAGCGGTTTTGCTCCTTGCCCTCAAAGGTCCTTATTGCTACCTTTGCGACCCCGTCGAAGCATGGAGCAACGTAACGTTAAAATCTTCTCAGGCACCGCCACCCACTACTTGGGCGAGCAGATTGCCGCATCCTACGGTCTTCCGTTGGGCGAAGTCCAAGTGACCAAGTTCTCGGATGGAGAATTTTCTCCTTCCTTCAACGAGTCGGTACGTGGCTGTGATGTGTTCATCATCCAATCCACCTTCCCACCCAGTGACAATCTGATGGAACTCCTGCTCCTGATCGATGGAGCCAAACGGGCTTCCGCGCATTACATCACTGCGGTCATTCCATACTTCGGTTTTGCACGATCTGACCGGAAGGACAAACCTAGGGTGTCCATCGCCTCCAAGCTGGTGGCTAACATGCTGCAGGCCGCCGGGGTGACACGAGTCATCACGATGGATCTACATGCTCCACAGATCCAGGGCTTCTTCGACATCCCGGTCGACCACCTTGAGCCTTCATCGTTGTTCGTCCCTTACATTCAATCCCTCAATCTGCCTAACCTGACCTTCGCAGCACCTGATATGGGTGGCGTGAACAGGGTGCGTGGTTATGCGAAGAACTTCAACGCCGAGATGGTGATTTGCGACAAACACCGTTCGAAAGCGAATCATATCGCTGAAATGACCGTGATCGGTGACGTCGAAGGCAGAGATATCATCCTGATCGATGACATTGTCGACACAGCCGGTACACTCACCAAAGCTGCTGACATGCTCTTCGATAAAGGAGCGAAAAGCGTAAGGGCTTTCTGTACGCACCCGGTGCTCTCCGGCAAGGCTTACGAGAGAATCGAAGATTCCAAACTGACCGAGTTGGTTGTGACCGATACCATTCCGCTCAAGCACAACTCACCTAAAATTAAAGTCCTCAACTCGGCAGAACTGTTCGCTCGCATCATCCGAAGGGTGTACGTATACGAAAGCATCAGCGAGTTATTCCTGGTCTGATCCCAAACGAATTACCATTATCCATTCCTATATCATTAACAAACAATCAATCCATTAAGAAAAATGAAGTCTTTTAAAATCAACGGTGACTTGAGAGCAGCTCAGTCCAAGCAGGAACTCAAAAAACTGCGAGCAGAGGGTAAGGTTCCGTGTGT
>JBJTRB010000310.1:0-2990 GCA_046075925.1 Bacteroidota bacterium
TTCGGATGACTTCATAGTCCCTTGAACCTTGAACCTCGAACTCTTGAACTCTTGAACCTACGAAGCACATCCTTCGGATGACTTCATAGTCCCTTGAACTTTTTATTTCTTCTCCCACCTCGTTACCACCGCCGTCGCCACAGCATTCCCCATCACGTTCGTTGCGGATCGTCCCATGTCCAGCAACCAATCGATTGCCAATAGCATGGCCAGTCCTTCTTGTGGAATGTTGAAGGTCTGAAGCATGCCTGCGATGACCACCAAAGACGCTCTCGGTACTCCAGCCATGCCTTTACTGGTTACAAGTAAGATGAGCATCATGGTGAGTTGGTGCGACCAGTCGAGTTCCATGCCGTAAGCCTGGGCGATGGATACGGTGGCGAAGGTCATGTACATGATGGATCCATCCAGATTGAAGGAGTAGCCCAGAGGTAATACGAAACTCACGATCCTGTCAGGGCATCCGAAGCGCTCCAATCCCAAAATGGTTTTAGGCATTGCTGCTTCGCTGCTTGCCGTGCTGAAAGCAAGCAGCATGGGTTCTTTCACATGATTGAACAAGTGAAAAAACCGAATGCCGGTCAGCAGGCAGATGCCCTGTAGCACCACGAAGATGAAAAAGAGCAGTCCTCCGAAAAAGCATGCTATGATCAGCAAGTAGCCCTGTAAGATACCCAACCCTTTTTCGGAGATGATGGCTGCTGTCGACCCGAATACTGCCAAGGGCGCCAGGTACATCACATAGGATGTCAACTTCAACATGATATGGGCGATGGCATCAAAAAAGTCCACTACAATTTTGCCTTTTTCTTGAAGTGAAGATGCGGCCATGGCAAAAAATAGTACGAAGACGATGATCGGTAGGATCTGATTGTGAGCAAGTGCATCGATGACACTCTCTGGAACGATATGGGTGATAAACTCCCGCCCATCAAATGGCTTCGGGTTCACAGTGGTGGCTGCCTGGGAAGATAGTTGTAAGGCTTTTCCCGGTTCGAATAGGTTCACGATGATCAACCCAAGTAACAATGCCAAGATGGTAGCGCCAGTGAAATAGACCATGGTTTTAAGTCCTATCCGACCAACCGTCTTGAAGTCGCCTGCTTTGGCCATTCCGCTCAACAACAAGGAGAAAACCAAGGGGGCGACAATCATCTTGATCAGCCGCAGGAAAATGTCACTTAGTATCCTCAATCCCGATGCAAAGGAGGCGGTCGATTCAGCATCGAAGCCGGCTTCATGGTGCCATCCGCCTACCAATATGCCGATAAGCAATGAAAGGATGATCCATCCGGTAAGTGAGAGTCGTAACGGTGTTGTCATGTTCACGAAGATAGGAAAAGTGGGTCGCGTCCATCGATTTCCATCAGCATAAAAAACCTTACTTGCAGACATGTTGCCAGCCTCCTTTCTTTCACGAATGCACGAACTGCTCGGAGAGGAATTTTCTGCTTTCCAATCGTCCATGGCATCGGTGGCGCCTACGGCTGTGCGACTTAATCCGATGAAGCGATCGGATAGATTCGCTTCTTCATCGGTGATTCCTTGGTGCAAGGATGGTAGACAATTGAAGGAGCGACCGGTTTTCACATTGGATCCGCTTTTTCATGCGGGTTGCTATTACGTGCAAGAAGCTAATTCCATGTACATCGAGCAGGCTGTTTCCAAGTTCATGAAGACAGAACGTGTGCGGCTCGTACTGGACCTTTGTGCAGCTCCGGGAGGTAAGTCGACACATTTACGTTCCATATTGCCTGATGACGCGGTACTCGTTGCCAACGAAGTGGTGCCCTCTCGCAATCATGTTTTGTGCGAAAACCTCTCGAAGTGGGGTCACCCTGGCTGCATTGTAACAAGGAATTCGATGGAATCGTTGACGAACGCTACCGGTAACTTCGATGTGGTTCTTGTGGATGCTCCGTGCAGTGGCGAAGGTCTTTTTCGGCGTGACCCGGATGCTGTGAAAGAGTGGTCGACTGAGTCGGTAACCGCCTGTTCGGTTCGTCAAAAAACGATTCTGGATGTGGCAGCAGCGCTCGTGCGTCCGGGTGGACTGCTACTTTATTCCACGTGCACATGGTCGAAAGAGGAGGATGAGCAAGTGGTCGCTGATTTTTTAGGACGACATGCCTTCAAGTCATTCGAAGTACCTGTTCATACAGGTATTCTCCATACCGACTTCGGACTCAGATTCTATCCGCATCGTACTCTCGGTGAGGGTTTTTTCCTTTCAGCGATGATCAAAGATGATTCGGCTGATCAAGGTGGGCGACGGAATCATCGTTCCGGTCCGTCAGTCGGTCGGTCGACTGACAGCAAGATCTTGCCGAAATCATTTGGTCACATGCAAGGATTCGAATGTTACACCATTCATGATACCATATGGGCATATCCTGAGCAGGTTCTTGATGTGCTGCCGTTGATTTCTTCGATTTTCCATATCGTTTACGCAGGCTGCAAGGTAGGGTCACTGAAGGGACAGGATTTGATGCCTTCACAGGAATCAGCGCAGTGCCCGACTTTGTTTCCGGAAGCACCGTATGTCCGCTTGCAAGAACAGCAAGCCTTGCAGTATCTTAGAGGCGAAGCGCTGACGGGTACGCACGACTTGAAGGGTTGGTTGAAAGCGGAATACGAGGGCCATGCGCTCGGTTGGGTGAAAGCGGTAAACGGTCGCTTCAATAACGGTTACCCCAAAGAACGACGCATCAGGATGAATATCCCATCCGGCAATTAAAGAATAGAAAATGGACTTGCTTGACGACCACCTGTATGATCCTGATGAAAGAGGTTTGAACGGTTTCGACCGACTGGCCCTTGATTTCGTTGTGGAGTTCCTGGAAAAACTTCAGTTGAATGCCAGGATTTATCGACTGGATGGGAATGATGTCATGTTGCTTAATCAAGCCAAGGAAGTGGTGACTGGTTTTCTCAAAGTGGATTACGATGGTTACGTCAAGATTTCCGCTTACCGTGAGGATTCGATTGGG
>JBJTRB010000311.1:0-3173 GCA_046075925.1 Bacteroidota bacterium
TAAAATACTTCGTCGTATTCATAGGTGCGTTCACCTATTATGGCGAATGGCATCGGAAAAAACTGTCTGATTTTCATCATGTTTTCGCATAAAAAAAGCGCATAGCAATCAATCCACGATTGGGAAAAAGGTGGTTTTGTAGTGGATATCTTTTACTTGACTTTCCCGCTGAATTTCACTAAAAAATAAAAAAAAGGGGCCGCTTTTTAAGCGACCCCTTGATCATGCAATTCTTAATAACTGATTACTCGACAATCAGTCGGAGGGTCTGAGCCTCTCCGCCTTCTGTCTGAACATTCAGGATATAGATACCCTTGCTCATGCTGCTCAGGTCGATCTCTTTCGTGTTCAAACCGGCTTCAGCATTCAGGTCGCCCGAGTAAACCACTTTGCCGATCAGATCGACAACGCGTACCAGGTAACGGTCGGCCGTAGGAGCATTGAAGCTCATCGTAACCTTACCATTGGTAGGATTCGGGAACGCCGTGAGTGCCTGCTGTGAAGCGAAGTTGGATTCGCGACAAGCCAGGTTCACCGTTACAGAGAGACGCTGAGGACTGGAAGCGCCGCACTGGTTCACAGCATTCACCGTGATGACAGCCGTAGCTGTAGTAGCAGTACGGTAATCAACCAACGCAGCGGTACTGCCTGGAGCGATGTAAGCACCGCCACTCACTGACCATGCATAGCTGGTAGCACCGGATACAGCTGCAATGCTGTAGCTGACACTGGATTGTGATTTACAAACGCTGGTAGCACCAGAGATGGCTCCTGGAACAGCAGGCTTGGTGGAAACAACCAACGTACGCGGAGTTGAAGCGCCGCAAGAGCCGTTAGCTGTCACACTCACATTACCACCCGTGAAGTTAGAGGCGATACTGACCGTGATCGAGGTTCCTGTGTTCGAGGTGATGCTCATACCGGTAGGTACGGCCCAACTGTAAGAGGTAGCACCTGCAACAGCAGCAATCGAGTAAGTCGCAGTTCTTGCACCAGCTGCATAACAGAGATCCGTAGCTGGTCCGGTCATAGCACCAGGCTGGAGTGGCGTCTTGTACAGCGTGAAGGAACGTGGGTTGCTACCGCAAGAGTTGATAGCAGAAACCGTGAGGACACCGCCGGTCCAACCTGCGTTGGTCTTGACGACGCACTGGGTTCCGGTAGAACTCTGGATGGTAGCATTACCGCTGATCGACCATGTGTAGCTGGTAGCGCCGATTGCGGTACCTACCGAGTAGTTCTGGGTGGTGTTAGCACACAGGTAGATAGGACCGGTCAAACCGGTGTTGATGACCGCCAGACCGATAATCGTCTGGTAACGGGCGGTAGAAGAAGCGATGCAGTTGGATGCACTCACACCAAGCTGAGCATTGGTGAAGCCGGCAGGTACGTTCAACGTGATCGTACGGGTGCCTTGACCAGACAGGATGGTAGCCTGTGAACCAGACACCGTCCAGTTGTAGCTGGTAGCGTTCGCTACCGGAGCCACTGAACAGGTGATGACAGCAGGTCCGCAAGCAGGTGCCGACAAGGTGATCGTGCCAGGCTGCGTAGGTGCTACTGTGATCACAGGTACGTTGATGCAAGACTGAGCACCGTTACCGCAAGAGTTGGTAGGCGTGACGCAGATGAATCCACCATTGTACGTGTTGGTGAAGGTAACCGTGATGCTGGTAGACGTAGAGCTACCGGTAGCGCCGGCTGGCAATGACCAGCTGTAGGTGCTTGCACCTGCAACAGATGCGATACTGAAGGTAGCGGTCGTGTTGCGACATGCACCGTTAGGACCGGTAACCGCACCAGCTGCTCCTGGAGCACCGCCGATTCCGCCGACTGAAGCAGCAGCCGTTCCGGTACAACCGTTAGCATCCGTGATGGTGACAGAGTAAGAACCGATTCCAAGACCGGTAGCGGTAGCCGTGGTCTGGCCATCCGACCAGAGGTAGCTGTAACCACCTGCACCACCGGATGCGGTAACGGTAGCAGAACCGTTGGATGAACCGCAGTTAGAGCTGGTCGTGCTGGTTGATCCCTGAACCTTGCTAGGCTCGGTCAATGTGACCGATGAGCTGGTAGCAGAGCAACCGTTATCATCCGTTACTGTGAAGGTCCATGTACCAGCAGCAGTAACCTGAGCGCCTGTACCGTACAGAGGAGCCTGACCGCCGGTTGCAGAAACCGTTACGACACCCGTACCGCCGAAGCAGGCGATCGGAGAAGTAACCGAAGCGGATACGTTCAACGGACTGATGGTGAGATCGAGGATCTCAGTATTACATCCGCTGACAGAAGTGTAAACACCCGTCTGGGTATAGGTCTGACCGTTTGCATTCCAAGTATACTGTTCGCAAGAGGTAAGCGTGGTGGTATTGCTTGTGGATGCGGAAACCGTGAGGAAGAGAACCTCGGTGTGGCAACCGTTCACAGAGTTGTAAGTACCGCTCTGGGTGTAGGTCTGGCCGTTTACAGACCAGGTGTAACTGTCACAAGCTGATGCTGAGGTGGAGTTGCTGGTGATCGGAGTCACAGTCAGAGAAAGGATCTCGGTATGACAACCGCTCACTGAACTGTAGGTTCCGCTCTGCGTGTAAGCCTGACCGGTAACACTCCAGAAGTAAGATCCGCAAGCAGCAGCAGTCGTGGTGTTGCTGGAAGACGGAGTGATCGTCAAGGAGAGGACATCCGTATGGCAACCGCTCACTGAGATGTAAGTGCCGCTCTGCGTGTAGGTCGCACCATTCACAGACCAGGTATAGCTATCACAAGCAGAAGCCGTGGTGGTGTTGCTGCTGGAAGCCGTAACCGTCAGAGAAAGGGTCTCGGTATGGCAACCACTCACAGAAGTATAAGTACCACTCTGGGTGTAAGTTGCACCGTTCACAGACCAGGTATAGCTGTTACAAGCCGAAGCCGTTGTAGTATTGCTGGTAGATGCGGTTACCGTAAGGTTCAGGACATAATCCTGACAGTTGGCGCTATAGTTATACGTGCCTGAAGCGGTGTAGGTGCTGCCATTAGCCGACCAAACATAGCTGTCACACGCAGAAGCAGTGGTGGTGATGGCTGGGTTGGGTGAACCCGTCACAACCCACTGACAGGTCGTACCGTTGAAGGTAGCCGTCTCATAACAAGCGATCGAAGGCTGTGCAGGCTGGGTGCCGGTCACAACCCAC
>JBJTRB010000312.1:0-2719 GCA_046075925.1 Bacteroidota bacterium
GGATTTCGCTGAGTTTGAAATCATGCCTGACCCGAACTACATCGACAAGATCCTGAACACCCACAAGAAGTTCGCACGTATTTATAAGAATAACGACAGCCTGCCTATTTTCGGTTATTTGCTTCCGTTCAAGCTGCATGCTCATCCACAAGTACAGAAGTTCATCTGGGATTGCGGTATCGGCCTGTATACCAATCAAGGCTACGGCATGGTGGATATTGTTGGCGGAGCTCCTGCGGAGTCGACGGACTCATCTGAATCGGTTGATTCTGCAGATTAATTTTCGCTTAATGCCTATTGATTGAATAGGCGAAGGATTTACTGGCCAGTCTGTACAACCTTTGAGAACTTCATGGTCTGCTTTTCTCCGGCTGCCTGGACGATCATGATATAGAGTCCATAATCCAAGGTATTCACTTGAAGCTCTTCTGTGAAAACTTGTCCGTTGTAGGTGGCGATGAAATTCCTTTGGTCTCTCAGAATTCCAAAATTGTCAAAAATGTACATGGTGGCAGATCCAGGCGACTTCATGTACAAGTTGAACGTTCCCGGGAAAAAGGAAACAGCGGTAGGGTAGAAGTCGAAGAAGAAGCCACCGCAAACGGTATTATCGGTCCACGTTGATAATGCAGCCCAATTATATGCCGCACAATAATTACGGTAGGTGACATTATCGCAACCGCATACAGGATTAAAGCCGGGACATGCATAATAGTCGTTGGGAAATCTGGATTCATCGACGCACTGTGCGTTAGAAGTCCCGGCGCAAAGAAGAAGCAGAAGAAGGAATAATAATCTCTTCATTGTTCCCTAAAGATACACAGCGAGACCCGTAATCGCAAAGTATTGCCGTATCTTGGCTTGACAGCCCATGAATTTTCTCGCTCATTTGTTTTTGTCTGGCGATGACCCGGAAGTCATGATCGGAAATTTCATCGCCGACCATGTCAAAGGCAACCGGAAAGATGCTTACCCGGACGGCATCAGGAAAGGGATAGAACTGCATCGGGCCATCGATCATTTCACCGATACCCACCCGGTAACGGCCTTCAGTCGCCAGTTGTTATACGACAGCCAGTCGAAATATTCAGGAGTGGTTGTCGATCTGTTTTACGACCATTTTCTCGCTGCGAATTTCAACGCGTACTCCACAGTAGAACTACACGAATTCATCCAGCAAGCCTATTCAACGTTGTCAGATAATCAGGCAGTCCTGCCTGAACAAGTCCGGATTTTTTTGCCCATGATGATCGAGCGAAATTGGCTAGGCGGATATGTGACCGTTGATGGCATCGGTCGTAGCTTGAAAGGCCTTTCAAAAAGGGTCAATTTCCCGAATAGGATGCACGAGGCCGAAGAAGACCTTCGCAGGCTGTACCCTGCTCTGGAAGCCCATTTCAGAGCGTTTTTCCCGGAGTTGATTAACTTTGCGGATATCCGACGAAATGCTGCTGTACCTGACCGTTAAACCGAATCAACGATCGAATCGTATCGAACGTGTTGAAAAGGGTTGGATGGTGCGGTTGGCGGCGCCTGCCACAGAAGGGCTTGCGAATGAGGAGCTGGTCAAGTTCATCGCTGCTATTTTGAAAGTGCCTCGCTCCACTGTCAAATTGATCAAAGGCCACACTTCCAGGATCAAATGCCTGGATGTACCCTTGGACAAAGAGGCGGTGGATGAGGTGTTTAGGGCCGCTGCCAGTTGAGTTTGCACATATTCATGTGGATATCCGATGCTGTACACGGGCGACCGGACCGTTGGTCCTGTTAATTTTAACGATTCATTCAATAATCAGGCATGTCAGACAAAAAGAAACCGGACCACGGATACACCGAAGAGAGCATCCGATCTCTCGATTGGAAGGAGCATATCCGTACCCGTCCTGGTATGTATATCGGTAAGCTGGGCGATGGCTCGGCTAAAGACGATGGGATTTATGTGCTACTGAAGGAAGTCATCGATAACTCCATCGACGAGCACGTCATGGGTTACGGAAAGAACATCGACATAGCCATCGAAGATGGCAAGGTGGATGTACGAGATTATGGACGTGGAATCCCATTGGGCAAAGTGGTGGAGTGCGTTTCAAAGATCAACACCGGTGGTAAATACGACAGTAAGGCGTTCCAGAAAAGCGTTGGATTGAACGGGGTAGGAACCAAGGCCGTGAATGCGCTTTCTTCATTCTTCCGTGTTCAAGCTGTTCGTGAAGGAAGGACGAAGATCGCCGAATTCAATATCGGTAACCTGAAAAAAGAAGAGCGGGAGAAGGCGTGCGATGAGAAGAACGGTACGCGCATGACCTTCGAGCCGGATGATACCATCTTCCGTAACTATCGCTTCAACAGCGAGTACGTCGAGTCGATGTTGTGGAACTACGTTTACCTCAACAAAGGACTTACCATCAATTTCAATGGAAAAAGTTTCTATTCCGAAAACGGTTTGAAAGACCTGCTGGAAAGGAACCTGACGGACGAAACGCTCTATCCCATCATCCACCTTCGTGGTGACGACATCGAAATCGCATTCACCCACACTACTTCCTACGGCGAGGATTATTTTTCATTCGTCAACGGTCAGCACACCACCCAGGGCGGAACCCACCAGGCCGCTTTCCGTGAAGCGATCGTAAAAACCATCCGCGAGTTCTTCAAGAAGGAATTCGATGCAAGTGATATCCGGACATCCATCGTCGCAGCCATCAGTGTCAGGGTGCAG
>JBJTRB010000313.1:0-9783 GCA_046075925.1 Bacteroidota bacterium
GTTACGATAAATCCACCGGCCTCAAGGCCATCATAGCTATTCACGACACAACCCTGGGCCCTGCGCTCGGCGGTACGCGTATGTGGAATTATGCTTCTGAAGCCGAGGCCATTAATGACGTTTTGAGGCTTTCTCGTGGCATGACCTACAAGGCTGCCATCAGCGGTCTTGCTCTGGGCGGCGGTAAAGCCGTCATTATCGGTGATTCTAAAACCCAGAAAACGCCAGAACTCTTCCGTAAGTACGGCGAGTTCGTCGAAACGCTCGGCGGCCGCTACATCACTGCGGAAGATGTGGGTACCTCTACCTCCGATATGGAGCAGGTGCGCACCAGTACTCGGCACGTGACCGGCTTGCCGGAAAGCATGGGTGGCGGCGGCGATCCTTCTCCTGTAACTGCCTTCGGCGTCTACATGGGAATGAAGGCTTCCGCTCATGAATTGTGGGGTAATGACAGCTTGAAGGGCAAAAAAGTCATGGTACAAGGTGTCGGACATGTCGGACAAAATCTGGTCCGCCTACTCTCCGAAGAAGGCGCCACCGTGATGGTTTCCGATATCCACGCCGACCATGTCTCCATGATGGAGAGTCAGTTCGGTGCGACCAAGATCTCACCTGATCGTGTGTACGAACAGGATGTTGACATTTACGCTCCTTGTGCTTTGGGTGCGACCCTGAATGCTGAAAATATCAGCCGCCTGCGCTGTGCCATCGTAGCCGGTGCTGCCAATAATCAGTTGGCCAATGAAACGGAAGATGGTCAGGCGTTGAAAGACCGCGGTATCCTGTGGGCTCCTGATTTCCTCATCAACGCAGGTGGTTTGATCAACGTCTATTCCGAGTTGAACGGTTACAACCGTAATGCCGCAATGGATAATGCCCGGAAGATCTATGATACGACCATCGAGATCCTGCGTAAAGCGAAATCTGAAGGCATCACTACCATCCAGGCTGCCAAAATCATTGCAGAAGAACGTATCTCTGCCGCACGTACCGTCGTCGGTTGATCATCGTATCTCACTTGTCAACTTACATCCATTGATATGCTCAGCAGAAGGCAACTTCGTGTAAAGGTCCTTCAGGCTCTTTATGCCTATTTCCAGTCCGACAAGAAAGACCTTGCGGTAGCAGAGCGGGAATTGTTCCGCAGCATCGAGAAAGTACACGAACTGTATATCTACCTGCTGCAGTTTCTGGTCGAACTCGCTCATGCCGAAGAGGCGGATGTCAAAGAACTTCAAAACAAGTACTTTCCAGACCAGGAGGAATTGGATGCACGCAGAAGGTTTTTCCAATCGGCCTTTGTGAAAGCACTTTCCGCCAATGCTTCCTTCACATCTCTGATCAAGAAGTATTCTACTACCTGGCAAAAAGACCACGAAACCGTCAGGAAACTTTTCCTTGAACTCAAGCGCGCTCCTGCCTACCGTACTTACTTGTCCGCGGAGCAAGCCGATGAAAAGGTTTTTCTTCAGGAGGTGATAAAACTCGTTGTGGAGGAATCTGAAACAATGCAACACCATATTGAAGAGGAGAACATGTTCTGGACAGAAGACTTCGCTTTTGTCACTCACATGGTTTCCAGGACGGGTCGTCAATTCTACGAGCAAGGCAAACTGGAAGTGTTCGGTTCCTACCGGGACGAAAAGGACGACAAGGAATTCGTCCGTACGCTGTTTGCTAAAACGGTCGTCCACAACAAGGAATACGAAGCAGCCGTCAGTGAGCGTACGCAGAACTGGGATGTCGAGCGTATCGCCATGATGGATATCCTCTTGTTGAAAATGGCCTTGTCTGAATTGGTCCACTTTTCATCCATTCCCGTAAAAGTCTCCATCAACGAATACATCGAAATATCCAAAGACTTCAGTACGCCGAAAAGCAAGCAGTTCATCAACGGGATCATTGATAAATTGGCGGCTGATTATAAGGCCAACGGAAAAATCGTAAAGACCGGTCGCGGATTGATGGAGTGATCTGACTGATGACAACTTCTCGTTTCATTCGCTGCATGAAAATCAAGATCGCCTCCCTGACGATCTGCTTTGGTCTGGTTTGCTTCTGTGCTTGCAAGAACAGTCAGGACGACCAAAAGCCGGCTGATGCCTTCTCATCTGAACTGATTCATAATCCGGCTACCGCTTCCTCTCCGGATAAAAAGGACATGGTGCCGGTGATCACGTTCGAAAATCCCGTTCACGATTTCGGCAAATTGACAAAAGGGGAGAAGGTCTCTTATGCTTTCAAATTCACCAATACCGGAACCGGCGATCTGATCATCCGTCACGCGCAGGCGAGTTGCGGTTGCACTGTTCCCGAGTGGCCCAAAGAACCGCTCGCTCCGGGTGCAGGAGGACTTATCACCGTCACATTCGACTCCGAAGGCAAGAGCGGATTGATCGAAAAAACCGTTACTATCATCTCCAACACGATTCCCAATACTACCAATATAACCATCAAGGCCCTTATCGAGGGCTGAGTAAACTCAAACACCATGCTTCACATTCTTCTCCAGTCGCAACAAGGCGGCGCCATGATGCAGATGCTCTTTCTGCTCGCCATCATTGTCGTATTCTATTTCTTCATGATCCGCCCTCAGGTCCGCAAGCAGAAGCAGGAACAGCAGTTCCGCAGCTCGCTTGAGAAAGGTGCCAAAATCGTCACCATCGGAGGTATCCATGGTAAAATCGTCGAAGTGGCTGAAAAGACTTTTTTGGTTGAAATCGATGCCAATGTGAAGGTGCGTGTCGAGAAATCGGCAGTTTCTGCTGATGCGACCCGCGCACTTGAAAACAACAAGTAAGGGGCCGTCTTCCATCCGTCTCCTTTTCTTATTTTCACTGAAAGAAAATTCCTAAGGAGTTGAAGGACACGCAGCATCGTAGCGAGGATTCCGGCATTTCGCCGTTGAAACCTAACCGTCAGGTTACGGTTCTCCTCGTCTGCTTCCTTATCGCAATTGTTTTCTGGCTGCTGCTGGCTCTTTCCTCCGACTATTCTACAACCATCACGGTGCTGGTTCAATATAAGAACATGCCGACTCAGAAGGTGGTGGTGAACGAATTGCCCGACAAAGTAGCTGTACAGCTGCGTACGTCCGGTTTCAGCATCCTTGGTTTCCAGTCGGGTCGCAAGCCGGATGGTGTCACAATCGATGTCTCATCCGGTTTGTCCAACTCAGGTACGCTACCCGATGTCTTGGCGATTCCCACGCGTTACTTCCTACAGGACTTCACCCGCTCGTTAGGAGAGGAGGTATCCATCACCGGATTCAGACCCGATTCGATCGTACTGCTCTTCAAAGACAGGATCACCAGGAAAGTGCCTGTGATGCTCGACTTGAAGTTCACACTCTTTCGACAGTTCGATACCGTAGCGACTCCTTTTTCCATTCCGGATAGTGTCGAATTGAGTGGCCCTCCATCCATTATCAGCCGACTTTCTTCCGTTTCCACTCAGCCTGTCCGCTTGGACAATCTCAAACAGTCGGTGTTTCAGCCTGTCGGTTTGGTGCTACCGCCCCTGGTCACCAGTAACACACCCAAGGTCAAGGTGAATATTCCGGTGGAAGAATTCACGGAAGGCCGCTTGGACGTCCCTATTTCTTACAGCTCGGTACCATCCGGATATGTGCTGAAAGTTTTTCCTGAAAATGCACGAGTACGTTATCAGGTGCCCTTGTCGAAATTCAACAGTATCGAGCCTAAGATGTTCGAAGTGGTCGTAGATGCGTCCGGCTTGCCTTCTCCTGAAATGACGGTACTGCCTTTGAGGCTCACCATGACACCGGAAGAGGCAAGGAATTTCATGGTTGATCCATCAGAAGTGGAATTCATTCTCCGTAAGAAATGAAAGTGATAGGCATCACCGGCGGTATCGGCAGTGGAAAGTCCATCGTCAGTTCCGTTTTCAGGCATCTTGGTATCCCTGTATATGATGCGGATCGCGCAGTGCACGGACTATATGAAAAGCATCCGGAGTTGGTAAAACGCATCGTGGAGGAGGTTTCGCCGGATGTGGTCGATGCTAAAGGCAGGATAGATCGTAAACGTCTCGGTGCTGTGGTATTCGCTGACGAGAGCCTGCTGAAGCGTCTCAACCGAATCGTACATCCTGCTGTCAGAAAGGATTTCAAGGAGTGGATGGCGTTGCATCGGTCTGCGCCTTACGTACTGAAAGAAGCGGCCATTCTTTTTGAAAGTGGAACCGATAAGGATTGTGATTTCGTAATAACCGTCGTTGCTCCAGTCGAGTTGCGTGTGCAGCGCATACGCGATAGGGACCAACGATCGATTGCAGAAATACGGAAGGTCATCGAGAAGCAATCAACGGATGAATACAAGATGGAGCGTTCACGCTTCGTCATTCGAAACAGTGCGGAAGAGATGGTCCTACCTCAGGTATTAGCCATTCACGAAGAGATCCTGGCTTATCTGAAGCAGGAGCTGCAAGGGAAGGAGCTTTCATGAAGGAGGTCGGACGGCTGCTTCAATACGACCCGACGGGACTTTTCTGTCCACTTGGAGGTTTCCATATCGATCCCTCCCGAAAGCGCGAAGTCGTTCTGCTATCTCACGCACATGGCGATCACGCACTTCCAGGGAATGGCATGGCTTATACGACCGAGTCGACGTGGGCGTTGTTGGTCAAACGATATGGCGACAAACTCAAATCGGAATTACGGCCGGTACAGTTCGGTCGGCCGTTTGAATTGGGTGGTGTGAAAATCACTTTTTTTCCTGCAGGCCATATTCTCGGCAGTGCGCAGATCTTATTGGAGCACGATGGTGAAAGATACCTGTACACAGGCGATTTCAAGGTCCAGTCCGATCCCACCTGCGAAGAATTTCATCCTGTAAAATGCGATTACCTCATCACTGAAACCACCTTCGCTGATCCTGCCTACGCTCATCCCGAACCGGAAAGCGCTTTAGCTCCATTGCTTGAAGAAGGCGTTCCGTTGGTGATCGGTGCCTATGCGGTGGGAAAGGCTCAGCGGATCACCCGATTGTTGCATGAAATGGCTCCTCACCGCGAACTGCATGTGCATCCCCTTGTAGCAGCTTATCATTCGGTGTACGAAGCTTCCGGTGTCGATCTTGGCGACTGGCGACCCTATTCACGCAAGGAGTTCCTTTCCGATTCCTCGTCGATCCTGTTATTGCCTCCGTCCGTGTTTTCCCGCTATGACCGTCATCCGGGTGCGATTCGCGTATTTGCCACCGGCTGGAAACGTCCATATTATCGCCATGACCGGTTGTTGACCATCAGTGACCATGCCGATTGGAAAGACCTGATGAAGGTCATTGAACATTCTGAAGCAAGAACGATCTTCACGTTACATGGCGATGGCAACTTGCTGCGAGACCATCTCTCGGCCTCCGACAGGCAAGTGGTGTTGCTTTCTTGATTGTTCATCTGTCATTAAACATTCATGCAACGCATCCTAACCGCCGCACAATTCAGGGAGGTAGACCGTCATGCCATTGTGCATGAGCCGATTTCCTCCATCGATCTGATGGAACGTGCTGCGAAAGCATGTGTTCATTGGATCAGGAGCAATGTGTTGCCTGGTATCCAATTCCGGATTTTCTGCGGACCTGGGAACAATGGTGGAGATGGCGCTGCCATCGCAAGGCTGCTTGCTTCCTCCGGTTATGAAGTCGTCTGTTACTCTTTCGGAGATATCAAGAAATGGTCTGAGGATCGTCGTATCAACGATGATCGGTTATTGGCTGCTCAGCAGGTGCTTTCGGAACACATACACGACCTGGACCACTTGCCTTCAACCGGCCATGGCGAAGTGTGGATCGATGCTCTTTTCGGTACCGGCTTGACACGCCCGCTTGAAGACAGCTATGCGGAAATCGTCATCAGAATGAATCAGTCAGGCGCACGCTTGATTGCCATCGATCTTCCCTCTGGTTTGATGGCCGATGATGTGCCTCAACCGGATTCGATCATCGTCAAGGCCGATGAAACGCTTACCTTCCATGCTCCCAAGCTCACTTTTTTCCTCACTGAATCCGGACCGTTCGTAGGACAATGGCATGTTCTGGATATCGGTCTGGATCATGCCTTCACTTCAACTCTTACTACCGACTATCTAGTGCCTGATTGGTCGGATTTTGCAGCACGATTCCTTCCCAGAAAACGATTCACTCATAAAGGCACCTACGGTCATGGCTTATTGGTTGCAGGTAGCAGGGGGAAATACGGAGCAGCCATACTTTCTGCACGCGGAGCACTACGTAGTGGAATCGGACTGCTATCCATTCAAGCTCCTCGTTCCGCAGAGATCATCATCCAATCCTCCGTTCCGGAAGCGATGTACGTTGCTGATTCCGGTTCCGATTCGTTGGCAGGACCTGTCACTGATTTGAGTGGCTACAAAGCGGTGGGTATCGGTCCGGGTTGTGGTACGGATCCTGCAACGGTCCGATTCATCCGGACACTCATCAACGATTGCACATTACCAATGGTAGTGGATGCGGATGGGATCAATGCGCTTGCCGGCACCTTTTCTTCTTCAGATGGTATTCCTTCGGGAACCATTTTGACACCGCATCCCAAAGAATTCGAGCGTATCACACGGCCGGTAAAAAACGACCTAGAGCGTCTGAAGTTGCTGCAACTGTTCGCACGTACACATCAGGTCATCGTAGTCCTGAAAGGAGCCTATACGCGGATTGCATTGCCCGATGGAAAAATCCTTTTCAATACGACGGGAAATGCTGGTCTGGCGCGCGGTGGAAGCGGGGATCTGCTTACCGGTATCATCCTGGCTTTTCTTGCACAAGGTTACAATCAGGAAGATGCTGCCATGCTGGGTGTTTTCGTCCACGGTGCAGCAGCCGATAAGGTTGCTACCCGCACATCCATGCAATCTTTGTCACTCGACGAGGTGATTCACGCTTTACCTGAAGTTTTTTCCGGATTGGAAAAATGATCGGATCAGGAGAGGTCCACCGGCCCTTTTCCTTCACGCACAAGAACAGGCATTTCTCCGGTACAATCGATGACCGTGGAAGGTGTCATCTCGGAGTTTCCTCCGTCGATCACCAAATCGACATGTCCTTCCAACATCGCTTCGATTTCACTTGCATCGGTGGCATATTCTTTCCAGTGATCCGTATCGTGAACGGTGGTCACCATGATGGGATTCCCCAGTTCATGCACAATCCTTCGCGTGATGGGGTTGTCGGGCACACGGATACCGATGGTCTTCTTGTTCGTTTTGAAAATGCCCGGTACGTTACTGTTTGCATTCAGGATGAAGGTATACGGACCCGGAAGGGAGTTCTTCATCAGACGGAAAACCGTATTGCTGAACGGCTTGGTGAAATCGGAGATGTTTGAAAGGTCGTAACAGATGAAAGAGAAATTCCCTTTGCCTTCTTTCATCTGACGCAACCGGCTGATGCGTTCAAAGGCCTTGGGCGATCGGATATCGCAGGCTAGTGCATATAACGTATCGGTTGGAACTACGATGACACCATCCGAACGCAGCGTCTTGACTGCCTGCTTCAGGTAGCGATCATTGATGTTTTCGGGAAAAATCCTCAGCAACAAGACCTCGGGATCACTTGGCGACCGCTTCTTGCGACTTCCTTGCATCGGCAAGGAATTTCGCCAAGCCGATATCGGTCAGCGGATGCTTGAGCAGGTCGAGGATGGCGGAAAGGGGACAGGTGGCTACGTCAGCCCCTGCTTCTGCGCACTTCACGATGTGAAGGGGATTGCGGATAGAGGCAGCCAAGACCTGAGTGGAATAACCGTAGTTCCGGTAGATGTGTACGATCTGATGGATCAACTCCATTCCATCGAACGAAATGTCGTCGAGTCGACCAAGAAAAGGAGAAACATAGGTCGCGCCGGCTTTGGCAGCCAAAAGTGCTTGGCCGGGCGAGAATACCAAGGTGCAATTCGTCTTGATGCCTTTGTCGGTGAAATAACGGATGGCTTTTACTCCGTCCTTGATCATCGGCACCTTGACGACGATCTGAGGATGCAGGGCAGCCAGTCGTTCGCCTTCGGCAATGATTCCTTCGTAGTCGGTTGAGAGCACTTCAGCGCTGACATCGCCTTTTACGATTTTGCAGATATCCACATAATGCTTCAGCACTTGGTCATTGCCCGATATGCCTTCCTTGGCCATCAGGGATGGGTTGGTGGTGACTCCGTCCAGCACGCCGAGATCTTGGGCTTCGCGGATCTGAGACAGGTTGGCGGTATCAATGAAGAATTTCATGGTGGGGTGGGTTGGTGGTGATTTCAGGAGGTAAAAATAATCCTGCTGACCCTAAAGACGCCGTTTGTTGAAAACTGACGATGAAAAAAAGTACGGGTAAGCTGACTATATCGCACCGCTCAACCGCGTATCCTTGCTCCGTTCCCGGCCTGGGGAGGTTAGCAGGAGCTGGTCGTATAGGACTTACCCGTGCTGCAAATGTACACAATTGTACCCGACAAGGCAATTTCAGCTGTAGCTTCATGCTGTTGAAAATTAGTAAGTTGGCCGTATTGACGGCATTGCCTAGTCTTGCCTATTTGAAGTAGGTTTGCAGCAAATACGATTGAATATGAATTCTCCCCGGTCCCGCATGCAGGTTGCTGCCGTCTATGGCGTCTACTACGGCTTGGCGGTGGTCGTCAGCATGATGACGTTCTACCTGCTTGATATCGATGTCAAGTCGAAGGTGCCTTCCATCATCAATTATTTGTTGATGGTCTTGTTCATCGTCATCGGCGTGAAAAGCCATCGTGATCAGGATTTGAATGGAAATATATCCTACGGCGGAGCTTTAGGTACAGGTACTTTGATTGGAGCTGCCGGCGGATTCATCGTCGGTGGATTCTCTATCATCCTTTTTTCTTTCATCGATCCCGATATGACCAATCGCATTCTGGAAACTTCCAGAGAGCAGCTGCTTGAGCAAGGACAGTCTGAAGAGCAAGTCGAAATGGCTTTGCAGATGGCACGCAAATTCATGTCCCCGGCATGGCTATTCGTGTTCGGAATTATCGGGAATGCATTGCTTGGACTGTTTTTCTCTCTCTTCACTTCCCTGTTTCTCAAAAAAGATTCTGGTCCCTTTCAATCCGATAACATCTGATAATCACTGTGGATCTATCCATTGTCATACCACTCTTCAACGAAGAGGAATCATTGCCCGAACTGCACGAGTGGATCGCTCGTGTCGCACGACAGGCGAATTACGCATACGAGATCATCTTCGTCGATGATGGAAGCACGGACGCCTCGTGGAGCGTGATTTCCTCGTTGGCTGCAAAAGACCCTTCCGTAAAAGCGATCCGTTTCCGTCGTAATTATGGAAAATCAGCTGCGTTACAGGAGGGATTCACGGCAGCCTCCGGAAGAGTCGTCATCACGATGGATGCAGATCTCCAAGACAGTCCGGATGAAATACCTGGATTGTTTGACATGATCACCAAAGAGGGTTTTGATCTGGTTTCGGGATGGAAGGCCAAGCGGTATGATCCGCTTTCCAAAACGATTCCTACCAAGTTCTTCAATTGGGCCACCCGAAAAATGTCGGGCATCCATAATCTCCATGATTTCAATTGTGGCTTGAAAGCCTACCGCCGCGAAGTGGTAAAAAGCATCGAAGTGTATGGCGAAATGCACCGTTACATACCGGTCATCGCCAAGTGGGCGGGCTTCCGTAAGATAGGTGAGCGGGTGGTGGAGCATCGCGCCCGTAAATACGGTTCAACCAAATTCGGATTGGAACGTTTCATCAACGGCTTCCTTGATCTGCT
>JBJTRB010000314.1:0-6308 GCA_046075925.1 Bacteroidota bacterium
AAACGGATCCATTCAAGCCGTTAGCACTGTTTGCGTTGTTTCCATTTCCTCCTACTCCGCCGTTGTTGGCCCGCGCTGCTCCTCCGGTGATGCCGCTTGCGGCATTGCCAGCACCCAGGGAACCGGCTCCACCGCCGCCTCCGCCACTCAACTGACGCGTACCTGAAGCACCGGTACCACCGGCATACAGAACGGTACCGACTCCACCTGTAGTAGAACCGATTCCACCCGCTCCAGTAGAGCCAGTGAATGCGCCACCGCCAACTCCACCTTTTGCAAGTACGAGGTTAGTGCCGAAATAACTATCACCTCCGGGATTACCGTTCGTGGCCGTAACCGTTCCACCGCCTCCTACAACAACAGCATACGATTGTCCGGAAGAGACGCTTAGTGACTTTGATGCAAACTGACCGCCAGCACCGCCACCGCCACCATTCTTATTGGAAGTTCCACCACGCCCTCCTGCTCCACCACCACCCCAACATTGAACGGTGATGGAGGTAACACCTGATGGAACAACAAAGGTCGTAGACGTGGTAAAGGTCTGTGACTGCGCTACTGCCTCAATGAAAACGAATGAAAGCAAGAGTACGGCAAGCAACGCGCTGCGAAGATGAAGACGCATGATGTGGTAAATTATAATCTGGTTTAATACTTTTTCAATCAATGACACAGATACAGATAATGCCTTTTATGACCGAATTACCAGATCGATAAAAGACAAAGGAGTGCATGCGCCTCGTAATGAAGCACACGTATGACCCTTAAAATTACCTCAGGGATTCGTTATTCGAAAAAAAATGAGGAAATCAATCTCGGCGAATCCGTGAATGATCAGAATTAAAGGGTGAACGCTACCTAAAACAAGGCAAAAAAAACCGGCACCGAATGAACGATGCCGGCTGAAATGCTTTAAATCCCGGATCAATGGAGCACCAGTCGCTCGTGACCTCGCTCCGCTCCGTTGCTTACCTGCAGGATATACACCCCTTTGGGCTGACCTGTCAGATCGATGGAACGGATGCCGCCATCCCAGCGGAACGTATCGATGAGGCGGCCATTGATATCTACTACCTCGATGACATAGTCCACATTTTTCTTTCCGGCATTGATGGTGAATTTACCTGATGATGGATTTGGATAAACAGCCAGGCTGATCCTTTCGGTCTCCACCACATTCACCGAAGCGATGGAATCATAGAATGTGATCAAATTACAATTGACATCCAACTGAGGATTGAAGCCATCGTTGCAATCCGAACAGGTTACACCTGTAACACAATTAGGATTGTTAGGGTGACACTGATCGACATAGCCGGAGAAGAAACGGTAATCGAGCGAAATGTTCTGCGACGAGACAAAAGAACTCATGTCATAATCGAAGTAAGGAGCGATGGCTCCCGGACACCAACCAGCCCGGTTATAAGCCCAGGTACCGTTCTGCGGAGAACAACCATCCGGATTCGGACTGCAGGTCAACCAGTTCAATTGTGCAAACGTATTGGCACCATTCACCCATATGTTATGTGTTGCGCTGTAGAATTCCGCCGCGTTATTGGTATTCAAACTACCCCAACCGTGGCCTGTGCTCACCAGCTTGAGTTTGGATGCGACTGCACCTGATGGATAGCTGTAGCTGAAAGTAGGCACCGGTTGTAGATTGGAATAATCTCCAAATGGAAAAATATCCTTCCAAACCTGCTTCACGCTGCTGTACTTATGAGGAGGCTGCCCTTCTTTGTAGTCGAATTTCAACTGGTAGAGGAATCCGTTATCCAGCGTGGCGCAGTTAGCCCGGAACGTCACCTTGCCTTGAAGTAAGCTGGCATAATCTGCCAGATTGATGCGATGGCTACAAGGGACTCCATAAGGCGTAATGTATCGGATGATTTCGTACCACTGACCATCATGACCCTGTGCATCGATACTTGCGACACGGTCCCAAGGACCACAACCACCCGTCGGACAAGAAACCGTCAGCGTTGCGGTGATGGTGTCAAATGCACCGACTTGCGTAGGCAGGATTCCATCGCGGGTCAGACTGATACTGTCCGTATTCAACCAGACTCCACTGAAAGCAACCACGTTGTTCACATCGGCAGAAGCAGGCACGACATTGACGTTCACCGTGACGGTATTGACCGCCCCGAAATTACTGGTAGAAACGATCTGGATCGTATGAGCACCGTAAGCCGATGGCTTCCACCAGGATGTATAATGTCCGTTAGCATGATCCGTTGTCAGATAGTTTTGTCCGTCAACAACGAACGAAACCGACTGCACGGAGAACAATGATGGGTAATCGATCGAGACTTTAGCCGCAAGCTGCACGGTGGAAAGACTAGCCATGTAGACATTGGAACCGTCCAGTGGATTTCTCGCCTCGACAATTGGCACATTCACTGCCGGATCAACCACGTCGAAACAATTCACCACCGAAGTAGCTGAATCATAGGATACGTTTCCACCCTGACTTGCTCGCACACAGATGGTACCTGCACCAGAAATAGTGACCGTATTTCCATTCACCGTTGCAGGTCCGGATTCGATGCTGTAAGTGACGGGCAAACCGGAGGAGGCTGACGCATTCAACTGGACAGAGGATGTCGTGGACAATTGAGTTGGAACCTGAGGAAACGAAATCGCCTGAAAACTGGTATTGAGCGTTCCATTGAAATTGGACGTAGCACCATCCAGCGCGAAATTGTAAAACTGACCGTCGTACAATGGCGAATTCAACTCCGACTCCAAAGCCGTGATACTGGTGTTGTTTCCACCAGGCACACCCTGATTGAATTTATAATACAGCTTCAACCCGGGCTCATTGCCGAACAATTCATTGTTCATCATGTCCTGGATTTCAGTAGCGCTGAGTGCTTTGTTCCAAACAGCAACTTCATCGACACGGCCTTTATAGACGAAGTTGAATCCGCTCAAAGGACTTTTACCGATGGTGAATGGAATGGCGGCATTGGTGATCGTGCCGGCGGCTGCCGTGCTGCCCACCAAGATTCCGTTCCTGTACAACGCGATGGAGCTTCCATTGTAAACCCAGGCGAAGTGCTGCCAGGTTTGAGGAACAATCGTGTAGTTTGGCGCATTGTAAGTGTACAACGTACCTGCAGAATTCAGGAAACGGCATTCGATGGAGCCGTTGTTCAATTGAATCAGATAGAAACCTCCGGCAGTAGCCCGGAAACCCATCAATCCTTGCCCATAAGACAATTGATTATCCCAAAACCATCCGGCAATGGTCAGCTGATTGGAGCTGGCGATCAGCGCGGAAGCATTGGGGATACTGACGAAATCATCGACTCCGTCGAAGTCGAGGTACTGATTGCTCTGCGCATGGACTTTGCCCGTGAAGCAAAGCAGGAACAGGACGAGGATTCGGTAGCTGTTTTTCATTTTTTATTGATTGATGGTGTAGTGATTATTTTACTCAGGACGAAAGTTAAGGATTTGAATAATCGATTCATGGGGCATTACGACTCATTGCATCCACCACATGCGACTGCCAAGAGCATCCGAGCCATTGCTGTAGGCGCCCGACCAATTGGCTGAATTATAGGAAACCTCTGTGGGAGGAATGGTGAATCTATACACGTTGGACGCAGCGCCCTGATGAGGCGTCAACCCCGTGCGGCGAGAAAGCGCGAAGGCTTGCTGGGGCTGCAGAAAGAAATCGATCCACGACTGAGCATACACGATTTCCAACTGCCTGGCAGGAGTCGCACTGAAGAAGCCCACATTATTCTGCAATGAAATGAAATTGACGTTGGAGGGGACCGAAATGTTAGCGGAAAACGGCGTACCGATCGGCAACTTGGAATTGGTCATGATCGTCTCCCAGAAAGTAAGCGAAAACTGCAACGCATTCAGGAATTCCTGAGTAGCGAAATTGGGATCGAGCGTAAGACCCAACTCGGCACTCCGTAAGAACGCCTCGGCTCGTAGGAAAAGGACTTCCGATCCGGAAATCAGCACATCCGGCACGTAATCCATGTCACGCGCAGCGTAATAATTCACAGGTGAGTAACGACAGCCTGCACCCTTTATACTATAAGCGACATCGCGCTGATAGTTATAAGGATCACCGCCATCGGGCGACATGGCCGTGGAAGGCGCATTTGGAAATGCCCGCCAATGATTGTCGACATTGGTTTCGTAGAAATAATACGCCCGCGGATCGAAAATGGCAGCGCCAGTACTATCGTCCACACTGGAAACCTGCTCCCAGAAAGTGGATCCTAAACGGACGTCCTTGGACTGATCGTACGACCAGCCTTTACCCTCGTTGCGATAGCCGAGTTGATAAGGGAACATCAACGCACTTTCTGTCAAGGGCTGGTTGACCAGAAACCCGAACTGATCCACACCGAAACAGGGGCGGTTGTTAACCAGGATATCCTGCAAAGCCGCTTTGGCGAAATCCGGAAAAGGCTGTTTGTTGGAAACACGCATCGCCTGACGCAAGCGGATGGAGTTGGCGAACTTCCGCCACTTGTTCATGTCGCCATGAAAAAGATTGTCGAACGTCTTGAAGGTGCGGAACGGCTCGTCATTGACAGCCGTCGGATCGATGTGATCATCCACCCATTCTAGATCGGCAAGCAACTGACGATAGATCGACTCCTGCGAATCGAACGAAGGCCGTAATTGCTGCGCATCGATGTAACCATAGCCGGCTTCGAAGAAAGGGATGTCACCGAAAAGATCGGTCATCTTGAACGTCTTGTAGGCCAGCACGGTCTTGAGCATCGCCTTCATGTTGGTGATTTCTCCGGAGGCGGAATCCGAACCTCCCCAACGGGCTTCCAACTCACGGATGTTGGGCAATGCCGTGTAATAATTCGACCAGATCTCCTCGGTACCGATGGAATAGTTGCTCCAACGCACCTGTGGCAAGGCGGCCAACTGGGTTTCTTTCAGCAGCACGGAATTGTTCACATACAACTGCTCGTTCCATCCGGAACGCAGAGTGGAGATGACCGCATTGAAAAGCGAACCGTCGCTGGCTGTAGTGAAGCCGTTCGGATTCTTGTTGAGTTCTTCGAAATCCTTTCTGCAGGACAACAGTCCGAACAAGAACAAGATGCTGACAAGAAGTTGAACTGTTTTTCTCATGATGCCTCCTTAGAATTTCGCATTGATACCGAATGTGAAAGAACGGACACCCGGGAGCGACGCCCACTCGAAACCTTGTGCATCACCCGCACCGAGAAACCCTTCGGGATTTATACGGTCTGGAACCGTGGTATAGAAGTAGAACAGATCCCGTCCGGTGAACACCGCACTCAACGACTGGATGAACTTCCACTTGCGAATCACTTTCTGTGGTACCTCGTAGCTCAAGGTGATCTCGCGCATCTTGATCCAGGTATTCTCTACGATACCCGGTGTCGATACGAATGGCCCCCAGCCACCGGCATTCGGGAGGTACTTGTAATAGTAATGCACGACCGTAGTGTTCGGAGAACCATCGGCATGCACACCTGGAAGAATCACACCGATGTTGCTGGTTTGACCCGACGGGTCCGTATATGGAAGACCACCACCATCGCGCTCGGTGAGCGTCTCCGGACTTTGACCCGATTGCAAACCGATCACATAGGAACCGCAATACATCTGCCCACCGATCTTGGAATCGATGAGCGTACGCAACGTGAAGTTCTTGTAGCTCCACTCCGTTGTCCATCCGGCAAGCAGTTTAGGAGAAGCATTGCCGATGGGAACGCGTTTGTCCGAAACAAGGTATTTGGTTCCATCTTCGTTCACCACGCGCTGCCCGTCCTTGTACACATAATCCCAACCGACAATGGTTCCGAAATCATCGCCCTCGTGCAGTGCCATCTGCGGTCCGTTTTCTCCCCAAATGTCATCAAGGATGTAGGTGTCCGCATAATCGCCGAGACTCTCCACCCGGTTGCGGTTACGCGTGAGGTTGATGCCTGACTTGACAATCAACTGACGACCATTGTGCACCGTGGCATTCACCAACAGCTCGAAGCCGCGATTGGAAAGCGCTCCCTCGTTGATCAACACCGAATACGCCCCGGCTGATCCAGGCAGCGGCGTCTGGATGATCTGGTCGAACGAGTATTTGTAGTAGTAGGTGAAATCAAGCACGATACGGTCGTCCAGGAAACCGAGGTTCGTGCCGAGCTCATACGAATTGACACGCTGCGGCTTCAAAGCAAGCGGAGGAATCACCGAAGGGAACGTAGAGGATTGCACCCCTCCGAAGAGCGAGGTGTTGTAATAGAACTCCGTACGATAAGGATCGGTATCGGTGGCGGTTTGTGCAG
>JBJTRB010000315.1:0-2989 GCA_046075925.1 Bacteroidota bacterium
CGGATTTGTTGATCTGATTATCGATAAGCAAATCACCCGTGATATTCTCCAGCACAGAACCGACAGTGACTAATTTCCTTTTTCCGTATTCATCGACTTCGCCTGGATTGTCCGACTCTACTTTCAAACGCAGGGAATCGACATTGTCCATGTCGATCTTGAACTTCTGATAATCGAATGCGAATTGCTTACCATAAAAATCGAATCGACCAGCCTTAAGCCGGCCGGCAAAGGTGAAATTACGGTCCTTGCCCAATCGCACTTCCTGCTCCTTGGGAAAGATGACGACATTCTGGCTGTCTGACAATACGATCGGCGCAAGTCCGCGCAAAGTGAACTCGTAATTCATGAGATTCATGCTTGCATTGGGCAGAGCCGCAATGATCGACTCGAAACGAATGACGTCATAATCCGTCTTACCTACGTTCGCTTGCAGGTAATAATAGACTTTGTCCTTGACCACGGCTTTGTCTTCCTTGTTATCATACGTAAGGAACCCGAGATCCGAAAACCTGATCAGCATGTTTCTGGCTTCACTGGGAGCTAAACGCATGTCACGCGCCAGATCCTCCGAATAGATTTCTCGTGTGCCGTGGTTTTCACAGAAGGTCTTCAAAACGAAAAGCGGATGCACATCGCTGATGCCTTGCATCTGCATGAACCGGTTTTTACGGAAATAATTGGCTGATTCGAACACCGCTTTGCTCTCTCCTGCCGCACTGATCATCTTCATGTCCAACACCGGCTGATCTATCTTCCAGTACAACCCGTCAAAGAAGAGATCCATTTTGTGATAGGTGTCGAAATAGGGCGACTGCGACTTTCCATCCTGACCGCTTATCAGCGTCAACTCCTTGTCATCGAGCATGTACTTGAGCGTGACAGAAGGATGATAGATCGAGTCTTCATTCAAAAGGAATGCGACTGCCGCATTATCACTCGTGACACGGTCTTTCTTTATCACAAACGACTTGGAAGAGGCAATGAAAAAAGGTTTGCCTTCCTTATTGATCAGTATGTTGGCATTCTCATCCTTCGTACCGGATCCCACCACTTTTGCACCTACCAAGGAAAAGCCTCCTTGGTAATCCACGCCAGAAACGAGCGATTTTATTTCCAGTCCGGCAGAATACGACTCGAAACGAGGATATGTGGCGTTTTCAATGGAAACGTTTGCAAGCAATTTATCCGTCAATCGCCCTTGCAAGGGTCGCTGGAAATATGTTTTGTGATGAAACACTACGCTGTCAGCGGAATAATCGCTGCCAGTGATATCGATCTTGTAATCTGCTAATTCAGCATACACGCTGTTAGGATCCCAACCGCCGCGAGACCAGTCGACTCGGCCTCCGTGGCCCACGAAAGTCTGTTGGGTCGGGAATAACTGTCCGGAAGTGTTACCTATGACCGATGAATCACCCTTTGAAACACAAATCAAAGAAATCGAGGAAAAAGAAATTTTCGGAACTGAATCGAAACCGAAAGTGTAATTGCCAGGAGAAGCGTACCACCTGACAGCAGCTGATTCATAGATCGTGTTGTCCCGGAACAACAACTGACAAGTGGAGATGTAATTGGAAAAATGTTTGGATGGAAGGAGCAATAATTTGTCCATGCTGGTCTGCCACGATGAAAAACTCTCAGCCGATTGGTTGGATTTGGAAAAGCTGACCAGGGTGACGAGATAATTCCTGAACTCCGGAAACGCTTTCATCCTTTTCCGGAGCATCGAATTGCAGGTCTTGTAGATGGCATCTTGCTGCACGGCGCTGAAAGAGCCGCCATTCCATAATGGAAGGAATTCTTCCATCACTTTTTCCGCAGCCTTCTTATCCGTTTCCTCAAGGAAACCCTGCATCTCTGAAGCGAACTTCAGAGGGTCGGATGTGAAATTGCGGAGTGCCTGCGAAAAAGCAGAAGTTGAAAAACCAAGAATCAGAAAGGAAGCGACCAGTGCGATCTGGTTGTAACGGGAAGTTTTTTTCATTTCAAGAACACTAACATGGTCCATTGTCCATTCACCAGGCTTTTTTCCTCCTTCAAGCCATAAGCACCTGCGCTTTCCACAAGTATTTTTCGATCATCCTGCAGGAAGCCGCTCATGAACAAACGACCTCCGGGCCTCAAAGATTGAACGTATCTGGGTAAATCCTGAAGCAGGATATTTCGGTTGATATTGGCCAGAATGATATCGAAGTCGGTGCCGGACAAGGACGACGCATTGCCCTTGGCGACCGTGATCTTGGCACATCCATTACGCGCTACATTCTCCAAACTGTTTTCGACCGACCAATCATCGATATCGATGGCAGAAAGGTCGGATGATCCGAGTTTTTCTGCCAGTATGGCCAGCAATCCGCTTCCACAACCCATATCCAACACTTTCAGATCCTTGAAAGGATAACCCATCATGGCCTCTACCATCAATGCAGTAGTAGGATGATGACCTGTACCGAAAGACATCTTGGGCTCGATGATGAGTTCGATCATTTCATCACCGACAATTGGAGCATGAAAAGGTGCACGTATGACGACCTTTCCGGCAATCTCTACAGGACTGAATGATTTTTCCCACTCTTCGTTCCAATTACGGTCTTCCGTAAGTGAAATCATCCAGTCATTACCGGTGAATGCTTCAGGTACAGTCCGTATAGCAGATGCTACTTCTGCTTCCGTCGTTCCTTCGGCAGGAAAGTAGGCCGCAACCTGACTTCCGGCCTCTTCGAACATTTCGAATCCGGCTTCTCCAAGGAATGCGATCAGGATGTCCGCGTTTCCTTCAGGTAATGTGAACGATGCTTTGTAATATCTCATCCGATGAAAAGATCAACCGCAAGCGGATACGATGGATAAGAATTCGTCTGCCTTCAAGGATGCTCCGCCAACCAAGGCTCCATCCACATCTGCGCAACTGAAAAGGGCGGGTGCATTGGAGGCGGTCACACTACCACCGTACAGAAGAGGTATGGATCGGGCCAAGTCAGGTCCG
>JBJTRB010000316.1:0-5740 GCA_046075925.1 Bacteroidota bacterium
CGGCGGAAATCAGTTTTTTCATGAAACAAATGCTTCGTGCAATATCCTACAAGTTACGATTTATAGGCCTTTCAGCCAATATCCACTACTCTACGACGAAACGACGGGAAATCCTTCCGTTGGATTCGGGAGAGTGGACGTAGATACTGTAGACGCCTTTAGGAAAGCGAGAAACATCCATGGACTCCAATCCAGCATCGACTTTCACCTCCGATAGTATTCGGCCATTCATGTCTGCTAGTTGGAGTACGAACTGCCGGAACCCTTTCATCTTTCGCACATCGACATACAACCGATCACTGGCTGGATTCGGATAGACATCGATTTCCTCCATCAACTCCGGCTGATTGAACCCTGTGAACAGTTGCAGGTCTTCGATATTCGAAAGCGAAGTGGTGAACGAACGAGTCGGTGTACACACCAGTGGCGTTAGCCAGGAAACATCCACTCGATAACGCGCATTGGGATAGTTGGCATAATCAGGATCATTGGCAGAAAGAGTGCCTCCTGAAACAGTCTGAATCAACTGGAAGTTGCCTGTGCCAACATCATCACGATACAAGCGGTAGGCAGCCACCGCGCTACTGGATGTATCGATTCGATAGGGCGTCCATTCGAAGTCGCCCGAACCCAGATAACGCAATCGGATGGTTCCATGACTAACGGATCTGTTTCCTATCACGCCGCATTCATCTTTCACAGCGATCTTGTAATCATACGTGAGCGAATCGACGTTAGCCGTGGTATCGGTGAATATGCTCAGCGCGGAGAAATCAATCGCTCCGATTTTGAAATACCAGCCTCCGGGCACTGCTCTGTAAACTACAAAGCTGTCGACAAAATCAGGCGGCACATTCTTGTTGAACACAACTTGAACATCCTTGCCAAGCGAGTCGATCGTGACCAGACAGATTTCCACGGTAGGGACGTGTGCACAATCGGCCAACTTCGAGACGGTCATCTTCGCAACATTGGTTGCGATGTTGAAAGTGTCAGGACCGTAGATGCCATAACTGACGAATGTTCCGGTGGCATACACACCTCCCAGCGTGTCCGTGGTCATGCCGACGAAGGACGCTCCTCGGGCCGGGAACGATTGAATATGATTACCTGCACTATCGTATTTGGCAATGTATAGACTGCCTCCAGTGAGCGTGTCGCCTTGAAAGACACAACTATTGAAGAACGTACCGGCGATGTACACTGCTCCGGACCGATCTACCGTAACAGCGCCGGAAGACTCACTGGAAAATTGACTGCCGGCATGTCTCGACCACTTGTAATCACCTGAAGTGTCGTATTTGCAAAGCAAGATGTCATTCGCTCCATACGAACGCAAAGTATCGACAGGAAAATAACAGCTGTCAAAAAATGTTCCCGTCATGTATACTCCATCCAACCGGTCCGTCGTGATGGAAACTGGCGACGCAGCACTTGCACACGGTATATTACGAACCCACATCAACGCTCCGGAAGAATCGAAACGCGAAATGACACTGCCGACACCGGTACCGCTGGACAACGTGTCGCTGCCATAGATAGCACGCTGCTGGTAAAACGAAGCCATGTAGACGTCGCCATTGTTACCGCAGACTATTTGCGAGGATTGATCCACGCTGGAACCGCCCTCTCGAATAGCCCACGAGACTTGTCCGGACGAGTCCATTTTTGCAAGAAACACGTCACTTGACGGACCGTCTCCGATCAAGGTGTCAGCGCCCAAGATGGTATTTTGGAAGAAGTATCCAGTGAAATAAATTCCACCCGAAGTATCTGCCGAAATGCTGGAAGCCACTTCCTGATTCGGACCGCCATAGGTTGTCGCTCGAATAAGTTGCCCAGTACTGTCGTATTTGGAAACATACAGATCATAGCCACCTCCGGTCGTCAACGTATCTGTTTCAAAAATGGTGGAGTCAAGGAAGGTGCCGAAAATATAGATGCCTCCGACCCTATCGATAGTGACTGCGACGGAGAAGATGATGTTGGTCCCGGAGGATTGTCTTGCCCATTGCGCTTGTCCTGTCGAATCGTATTTGGCCAGGAAGACATTGTTTCCCTGTGACCGCAGCGTATCCGGACCTATAACTGTAGTTCCACGAAAGGTGCCCGTTACATACGTGTTACCTAATCCATCCGAAATGATCGCGTAAGGTCGTTCGTTGGTGGTGCTAAGAGGCGTAGACGTCCACAGGAAACGGGATCCGGGTTGTGCTGCGGCACCATAACAGACAAACGATAACAAGAGGACAAGTCTCGAAAGCATGGAGATGTAATTTGATTCAAAGGAACCAAAATACATGTTCATACCGAATGTGCCGGCGTGCAATGGATGAACCGAGATTCAAACAATTGTTTGCCTGCAGACCGGAACAAAAAACAATTTGAAAACCCTGTGAAAAAAATGTGGCAACGAACAGCCGACTTCTTCAGATTCGGAAATTCAGTTGGTATTGCTTAATTTGTCGAGGTTAACCTTTTCGTTCCGATAGCCTAGTAATCACACGACCAATGAAAAAACTGATTTTGTTGCTTTTGATTTCGTTCTTGTCCATTCGAACTATTGGACAACCCATCACTTGCTCCAACTTCACGATCACCGATTTCGGTCCGAACCCGTGGGACTCGACTCAATATGTCATCGGTATTCAGTTCAATGGCGGTCCATTCGACCAGATCAATTATCCCTATATCCAGGCTGTGATCGACAGCAGTGGAGACACGGTAGCAACCGGTGGACTTTTCTTTTTCGGACAGCTCGGAGGAACCATACAGGATTATCCGGTAACCCCTACCGGTAATATGAACCTGACGCAATTCACAGCAGTGTTTTCCTACGGGAATGTCAGTGGCACAGATGATACCTGTATGCTGTCCTATCCTGCAACCATATCCGCGGTTCACGAATCAGTACCAAAAGAAGAAGTATTGTCTGTCTGGCCGAACCCTGCTTCAGAAAAAATCAACTTGCATACGAACAGCTCCTCGCTTGGCGCTGAATATACCATTTATGGATCCTCTGGAAAAAAAGTGAAGGCCGGAACTCTACAAACAGAGAACGAAGAAATCGATTTGACAGGACTCACTAGCGGCATGTATCAGCTGGTAGTCGGTGAGGATCGCTCGGCCACCATCAGATTCATGAAGAATAGATAAGGTGTTTTCATTTCATAAGACGTATTGGAACAAACAGATTGACTTTTCCGCTTTCCCTTGATTTCTTGATTTTTCTGATTCTCTAAACCTCCTGAAACCCTTATTTGAAGCCGTTTTCAGGGATTTTAAAATATTTTCCGGTCGAGTTGAACAATCCGACAAGCGGCTCTGTTTATGTTTCTGAATTCTAAACACCTTCAAAAACAATCTTAAAATCAACAACATGAAAATCTCTTTCAAATCGAATGTGATTGCTGTCTGCGCTGTAGCGGCAATCTCTTTGTTCACCGTAGGCTGCAGCAAAGAAGAAGCAACTGACCCAAACAGCAGTGCTGTTACCTCTGAAATGGCCAGCCGCAACGGCGCTCCGGCTCCTGGTGCACAGCCTATTGCACAAATCGCCATCGATGCAGGCTTCACCGAGCTCGTATCCGCATTGGTTTATGTTGACAATTCACTCAACACCGGACTGGTCGACATGTTCATGAACGGTACCGACCAATACACGGTATTCGCTCCTACGAACGCTGCCTTCCAGAACCTTTACACGGCTCTTAACATCACACAGATCTCCGACCTTCCAGCTGAACTCGTTCGTGATGTACTCCTGTACCACGTTGTTGACGGCCGTCGTGCTGCTAACAGCGTAGTCCCTTCAAGAGGTGTACGGAACATCAGCACGCTGCTCGAAAGCGCCAGCTTCACTGTAAATCCACAGGGTCAGATCACCGCAGTAGGCAACACCGCCAGCATTACCACTGCTAACATCTCCGCTTCAAACGGCATCATCCATGTCATCGACGCGGTTATCCTCCCTATCCAGTAATCAATCATTATCCATAAAAAAGGCTGCTCCATCCGAGCAGCCTTTTTTGTTTGCAGTAATTGAATCCTGAGGCGCCTTTCACATTTAATAACGCATTGCAGGATATGCTTTCTTATTGACTAATCGACATCCTGCTCGATCATTGGCCGGGACCGATCACCAGCTTTTCGACAAAGCTGCCGGAAGTGGAGCCGATGAATTGTACATAGTAGGTTCCATAGGCAACCGGAGCATCGTAGGTGCGCACTTGGTCGCCCAAACCCAAATAGCTTTCTTCGAAAACCTTCACGACACTGCCACGCAAATCAAGCAGACGCACACTCATCTGCTGCGGACTTTCCAGCGTGAACTTCACCGTGAACTTGCCGCTTGAGGGATTTGGATAAGCGATGACATCAGAAAGGAAAGGATCCGGCGCAGCGATTGAAGATGTGATCGTGTCGGTGATGAACATGGAATACATCCCGGCACCATGAGTGCCGATGGCCACATATCCATCGCTGGTACGTACATCCAACATGTCGACCACGATATTGCCGATGGTGGAAGCTCCGATATCCGTCCATACTGTTCCGGTGCCGTTCAACCGGCTGGTAGCATACAATCCGGTACTGGTAGCTGCCAGATAAACATTGCCTGACGCTGTCGGCACGATCGATATCCATCGTACCGAAGGACCTGCCGTCGTTCCGACGCTGGTCGCCTCCAGATTGCCTGCCACTTTTGTCCAGGTAGCGCCAGCATCGTTGGAACCGTATATGCTGTAAACCCGGTAATTCGAAAAGGACACCAGCACATGATTGCCATTGTTAGGATCCACAGCGATACAACTTACAGAAGCAGCAGAAGGGAAAGTGGATCCGGTGATGTCTGTAACCGTCGGAGTATTCGAATCGGCATTGTCAGCGCGATAAACACGCTTTGTACCGTAACCATAATAAACACGGTTGGCAGGAGTCTTAGCGATTGCCAACGCAGTGATCTTGGCTCCTACCACCGAATCGGGCAACATCGTCCAACCGGTTGAAATAGTATCCCACTGTCCATTCAAGGGAATGATATCAAGACTGTCGTTGCGCCACAACTGACTGCCGGCAGCCAGGTACATCCTGTTCTGGTTATTGGGATCCAAGGCGAACGGTGCGATGAATTGATAATTGCTACCACCTACCGGATCGATACGACGGAAAGCGAGGACATTGCCTGCCGAATCGATTTGCATCTTGCCCACTCTGCCCTCTTGTCGGGACGTGTAAACGAACTGATGTCCATCTTGCATGGCGCAGTAACCTCCGTCACCGAATCCGGGCTGCGCCCATGGCGAGGTGAGGTTGTCGTTAGCGGTGAACCAGGTTCCATTGTCCTGTGTGCCTCCCATCACTTCCTTACCGGAAGAGGCATGATCGATTGCGCAGGTATAGAATTGAGCCGTCAGATAACCATTACCGATCGATTCCCATACCACCGCTGTGTCGCGTACATTTTGCGTGCGATAGAGTCCGCCATCGCACGCCTGCAACATGCGATCGGGATTGGATGGATAGAAATACAACTGGTGCTGGTCGGAATGATTGTTAGGATAATTGAGATAGAAAGGAATGGTCGACGTGGGATCGTAACCGCCGATCACGGTGATGTTGGAATCGGACGTGAATCCATCTGTGGATCGGTACAGGTTCGTTCCTCCAATGATCACTGTATTCGGATCGCTCGGATGTACCTTCACAACAAGATTGTAACCCCCTTGTGCATTGAAAT
>JBJTRB010000317.1:0-3001 GCA_046075925.1 Bacteroidota bacterium
TCGACAGGAGCGCAATTTAACATAGGGAGAATAAAAGTTCTCGTAGTAGGCTTTTACTTCTTCCAGAGTGAACTTCTTGACATTCTTATCGGATACATAAGCTCCCATGATGTTGTCGCCGTACATGATCTGGTAGAACAACTTGTTGCCGGTGGATTCCGCTTGCTTCCGCTCGCTGACCAAAGACTCGACATACTGTTTCTTGATGCGTTTGAAATCTTCCGCATCGAAACGCGGACGAAACAGTTTCTCTTCCAGAAGACGGAGCGTGGCATCCAGGTTCTTTGTCAATGATCGGACAGTGACCGTAGTGCTCATTTTGCCGCCATCGAAAGAAATATCGGATCCGAGTTTATCCAGTTCTGCACTGATCTGTTCAGTCGTGTAGTTCTTCGTGCCCTCGTTCATCATGGCAGCGGTCAGCTCAGACAAGCCTGCTTTCTTCGGATCCTGTGAATTGACCAGATTGCCACCGTCCATTGTAAGCAGCATGACCACTTTGGGTGCTTGCTGACTGCGTGTTCCGATGACCGACAAGCCATTAGCAAACTTTTTGGTGTAGTAAGCAGGAACAGTCGGCGATTTCGGCGAACCTGCCTGTGGATGTTTGCTTCTATCGAAGTTGTCTTTCGCTTTTACATATTTCAGATTAGCGAACTCCGCATCGTCCGTCGGCTTCATGTTTGCATACGGGTTCACACTTTTGACCGAATCCTTCGATTCGGGATCCTTTGGATAGACATTCACGATCGCTGCGTACTTGCCTTTGATGTACTTTCCATAAACACGTGTGATATCCTCCTTGGTGACTTTGTTGTAACGATCTAACTCGTCGTTCAGATTGAACGTGCGCCCGTTGAAAACCTGCCATTCGGCCAGATAAGATGCTTTACCGAAGGTGGTCTCGACACCATCAACGATTTGCGATTCCATCTTGGCCTTCGAGCGCTGTAATGCATCATCCGTGATACAGGACGTACCGAACTCATCGATGGTAGAACGAATCAGCTTTTCAGTCTCATTGAAATCTTTAGGTAAATCGGCAAAACCCATACTGGGGAAAGCAACCACTTGAACCTGGAATTCACCAGACAATTCGTCTCCGCTATAACCTACATCAGCTGCGATGGCTTTTTCAGGTTTTACGAAATTCTTATAAAAAACAGAATTGTTGCCGCTTCCCATCATATCCGCCAGCAGCTCAAGAGCTGCCTCGTCACGATGGAACTTGGGAACTCCTGGAAACACCATCAAGGTGAGCGGCAAATAGATGTTGTCGTTGTAGCTGGCGTATTGATCGGTAGCCAGTAAAGGAACGGAAGCACGCATCTTCTTGACCTCTGGACATGGATTGATGGTACCAAAGTACTTGTCTGCCAACGTAACCACGTCCTTGGCATTGACATCACCTACTACTGTGAGCAGTGCATTGTTCGGACCGTACCAACGTAAGAAGAAGTTTTTCAAATCATCGACCGTCACCCGGTCCAAATCATCCACATACCCGATGGTGGGCCAGCTGTATGGATGTCCTGGAGGATAAAGAATCTGATTGATCGTCTCTACGAACGCCATTGCGTAAGGCTGGTTTTCGACATTCTGACCTTTTTCGTTTTTAACGGTCGCACGCTGGATCTCGAATTTCTCCTTGGTGACAGAGTCAAGCAGGAATCCCATTCGATCGGCCTCTAACCAAAGTGCGACTTCCAGGTTATTGCTTGGGACCGTTTCGAAATAAGTGGTGGCATCACGTTCCGTGAAACCGTTCATGGTGCCCCCCGACTCGTTGACGATCTTGAAGTGTTCCTTGTCTCGAACATTATCCGATCCCTCAAACATCATGTGCTCGAAGAAGTGTGCAAAGCCCGATTTCCCTATGCTCTCACGGGCACTTCCTACATGGTAAGTGACCCTGACATGGACAATCGGATTGGAATGGTCTTCATGTACGACTATGGTCAGTCCGTTGGAAAGTCTCCACTTCTCGTAAGCGATTCGTGGTGTATCAGGTGTCGAAACGACCTTCTCGACCAGTTGAGGCTGAGCAAATACTGCCAAAGGGAACAGTAATAATGCAAATGCAATAAAACGTAATTGTTTCATGGGTATGTTGTGATGGTTGGGTTGTTAATGAGGTATGATGTTCAATTCTTTCCGTCCAATTTGGCTTTCACCGCATTGTATTTCGCGTCTTCTTTGGTTCTGAAATAAAGCATCTTCAGGGACATCAGGACACTTTCATCATCAGGATGAATGACCATCGCTCTTTCAAGAAATGGCTCTGCCGAAAGGTATAACTGCAAACTCTTCGCTTTTGCAGCATTGAATTCAGATTCTTTGGTCAGACTGTTGGCGGCATTTTCAACCTCCGTTCCTTCGTTGAAAATCATGGCACCCATGTTGAAGTTGAGTTCGAACTGCATGGAGTCGATATCCAAGCCTCGCTGATAGGATTCCTTGGCCTTTGAAAGCAATGCAGTCTGGTCGGCAGGTTTCGGTAATGGATTTCCTGATGCGTCAACCGGTTTGGCCATTGTCTCATACACGCTACCCATGGCAAGAAACAAGGATGAATTCTTTGGGTCTTTGGTCACAGCGATTTCCAATGAGCTCAACGCCTCTTTACCTTTTCCTGAAGCGAGATAGATGTTGATTTCAGCGAGCAAAAGTCCGACCGAATCAGGATAAGCTAAACGACCATCTTTCAATACTTCCAATGCAAGAGCAGTGTCATTCAACTGAAGAGAAATCCTGGCAAGAGAGGCGAATGTCTTATCCGTTGATTCCTTTCGCCTGATCAGATCCCGATAATATTTATCGGCTTTGGACCAATCCTTGGCATTTTCGGCGGAGAAAGCAGCGTTTTGAATTGCCGCTACTTCATCGGGCGTCAACTTTATTACAAACTCGAAGCTCTCCAGGGACTTTTTGAAATCGTTGTTGCCGAATGCAGCCACTCCTTGATCAAAAACGGCTTGACGGATAGCCGGAAGTTTATTGG
>JBJTRB010000318.1:0-10004 GCA_046075925.1 Bacteroidota bacterium
GAACTACATGCCTACACCGTCCATCCGCGAACTCCTGGGCCACAACGCCGACCATCTCCTTCAGCATACATGTAAAGGAATAAGCAAGGATCAATTACACCTTCCAGGCCCGGATTTCGTCGACCGTATTTTCTCTGCCAGCAATCGTAACAATCAAACGATTTCCAGTATTGCTTCTCTGTACGGCACAGGTAGGTTGGGTGGTTCAGGTTATCTGTCCATTCTACCCATCGATCAGGGAATCGAACACTCTGCAGGAGCATCCTTCGCTCCCAATCCGGCTTACTTCGACCCCGAGAACATCGTCAAGCTGGCCATCGAGGGCGGTTGCAATGCTGTAGCTTCCACCTTCGGTGTGCTAGGTATTGTATCGAGGAAATATGCCCACAAGATCCCTTTCATTGTCAAGATCAATCATAACGAGTTCTTATCCTACCCTAACCGTTACGACCAAGTGATGTTCGGTTCCATCAAAGACGCTTGGAACATGGGAGCAAAAGCGGTCGGCGCAACCATTTATTTCGGTTCAGAGGAATCGACACGTCAGATTCAGGAAGTAAGCGAGGCTTTCGAATACGCTCACGAACTCGGCATGGCAACTATCCTTTGGTGCTACTTGCGCAACCCAGGTTACAAAAAAGACGGCACAGACTACCATACGGCAGCCGATCTGACGGGCCAGGCCAATCACCTTGGCGTAACGATCCAATCGGACATCATCAAGCAAAAACTCCCTACTAACAACGGTGGTTACACCGCCGTCAACTTTGGAAAAACACATCCGAAAGTCTACTCGGAACTAACAACCGATCACCCGATCGATCTTTGCAGGTATCAAGTAGCCAATTGCTACATGGGAAGAGCAGGCTTGATCAACTCAGGCGGTGAATCCAAAGGAGCTACCGACCTGAGTGAAGCAATCACCACAGCCGTGGTGAACAAAAGAGCGGGCGGACAAGGATTGATCTCTGGACGCAAGGCCTTCCAGAAGCCACTGAAGGAAGGCGTCGAATTGCTGCACCGCATCCAAGACGTTTATCTCGATAATTCCATCACCATCGCCTGACAAGGCCATACAATACTGACTGATCATGGTCTGGTTCCGCCGCTCCAAAGAAGGTATCACTACTTCCACACAGGAAAAGAAAGAAACCCCGGAAGGATTATGGCACAAATGCCCTACCTGCAAGAAGATCGCCACCAGCGGCGACCATCAGGCTCGCGGTTTCGTTTGCGATGAATGCGGTCATCACGACAGGATAGGTTCGGCTGAATACTTCTCGATCATTTTCGACGATGGCACCTTGGTAGAACTGAATGCTGGAATGGTTTCGCGCGATCCGCTTGGGTTCGTCGATACCAAGAAATACACGTCGAGGATTGCAGAAACGCAGAACAAGACAGGCATGAAGGATGCCATCCGGACCGCCAGCGGACAAGTGAACGGACATGGATTGGTTGTGGCGTGTATGGACTTCGGTTTCATCGGTGGTTCCATGGGTTCGGTTGTCGGTGAAAAAATCTCACGAGCCATCGATCATTGCCTGGAACACAAGACTCCGTTGTTGATCATCTCCAAATCAGGAGGCGCCCGTATGATGGAAGCTGCTTTCTCCCTTATGCAAATGGCTAAGACTTCCGCTAAACTGACCCTGTTGGCGGATGCCGGCATACCCTACTTTTCTCTGTTGACCGATCCCACCACGGGTGGCGTTACGGCATCCTATGCCATGCTTGGCGACTTGAATTTTGCAGAACCTAAAGCCCTTATCGGCTTTGCGGGTCCCCGAGTAGTCAAAGAAACGATTGGAAAGGACCTTCCAAAAGGCTTCCAAACCGCTGAATTCGTCCTGGAACACGGATTTTTGGATTTTATCGTTGATCGAAGGGAGTTGAAAGCGCGTTTATCCCAGTTATTGGCTTTTTTTAAAAATTAAAGCAAAAAGATTGTATTAGACGGTTAAAAGGGTATCTTTGCACCTCGTTTCTAAGACCTTACCCATCATTACAATGAAGCTGAATCCTGTCACGAAAAAGGAGATTTTCAAAAAATTCGGCGGCAGCGAAACCAACACCGGTTCCGCTGAGGCCCAAATCGCTATGTTCACCAAGCGTATCGAGCACATGACCGAGCACCTTCAAACCTACAAGAAGGACTACTCTACCCAGCGCTCGTTGATTTCACTGGTAGGCAAACGCCGTAGTCTGTTGGATTATCTCCACAAGAACAACATCGAGCGTTATCGCGCTATCATTTCCAGTCTGAACATCAGAAAGTAATCTATCTATAACTCATAGCAAGAAAGGCAACCAATGTGGTTCGCCTTTTTTGTTATAAAGCGGTCCAATCAAACATGTCAAACAAAGCAATCATTAAGGAATTCGATCTCGGCGATGGCCGTAAGATCACCATCGAGACCGGCCGACTGGCCAAACAAGCCGATGGCTCAGTAGTAGTTCGTATGGGCGATGCAATGCTGCTCGCTACCGTCGTATCCAATAAGGATGCAAAAGAAGGCGTAGACTTCCTTCCTCTCACAGTAGATTATCAGGAGAAATTCTCCGCTGTCGGACGATTCCCAGGTGGTTTTCTCAAGCGTGAAAGCCGCATGTCCGAATATGAAATCCTCATCAGCCGTCTGGTCGATCGTGCCCTCCGCCCGATGTTCCCGGACGATTATCATGCTGACACCCAGGTGATGGTCACTCTGATCTCTGGCGACAAAACCATACAACCGGATGCTCTCGCAGGTCTGGCCGCTTCTGCCGCCATCACCATTTCAGACATCCCTTTCAATGGCCCTATCTCCGAAGTGCGCGTAGCGCGTATCGATGGCAAATTCGTCATCAATCCTTTCACTGCCGACCTGGAGCGCAACGACATCGATCTGATCGTAGCCGGTTCCATGGACAGCATCGTGATGGTCGAAGGTGAAATGAACGAAGTCAGCGAAGAAGAAATGCTCGAAGCTATTCGCGTAGCTCACGAAGCCATCCGCCGCCAGTGTCAGGCCCAGCTTGAACTCCGCGAAATGTGTGGCAACAAGCCCAAGCGCGAGTACAGTCACGAGAACAACGACGAGAGTCTGCGTGAGCAGCTTCGCAAGGCTACCTACGATAAGGCGTATGCCGTAGCCCGTTCCATGAACCCGAACAAGCATCAGCGTGGTGAGGCATTCAAAGCCATCAAGAAAGCGTTCATCGAATCGCTGCCTGAAGAAGAGCGCGCTGCTAAAGCACCGTTGATCGACCGATACTATTTCGACGTTGAAAGTGATGCCATGCGTAATTGCATTCTTGATGAAGGTATCCGACTCGATGGCCGCAAGACCACCGAGATCCGTCCGATCTGGTCGGAAGTGGATTACCTGCCTTCTCCGCACGGATCTTCCATTTTCACGCGCGGCGAAACCCAGGCAATGGCTACTGTCACCCTTGGCAGTAAGCTGGACGAGCAGATGATCGACGTGGCCATGTACGAAGGTTCGACCAAGTTCATGCTCCATTACAACTTCCCCGGTTTCTCGACCGGCGAAGTAAAACCGAACCGCGCTCCCGCCCGCCGGGAAATCGGTCACGGCAACCTGGCAATGCGTGCTCTCAAAAAAGTACTGCCTGACGAGACCGCCTGTCCGTATACTGTTCGTATCGTTTCTGACATCCTTGAGTCGAATGGCTCTTCTTCCATGGCTACAGTTTGTGCAGGCACGCTTGCACTGCTCGACGCCGGCGTCCGTATCCGTGGACACGTATCCGGCATCGCGATGGGACTGATCATGAATAAAGAAGGCCGCTATTCGATCCTCAGCGATATCCTGGGCGACGAAGACCACTTGGGCGACATGGACTTCAAAGTGACCGGCACCTCCAAAGGAATCACTGCTTGCCAGATGGACCTCAAGGTCCAGGGATTGTCCTTTGAAATCATGCTGAAGGCATTGAACCAGGCACGTGAAGGCCGCATGCACATCCTGAATGAGCTCATCAAGACGATGCCTCAGGTACGTGAAGATTATAAGCCACACGCACCGCGCATCGAAAAAATCATCATTGCCAAGGAATTCATCGGCGCTGTGATCGGACCCGGTGGAAAGGTCATTCAGGAAATCCAGCGTGAAACCAACACGCAGATCTCTATTGAGGAGGTCAACAATGAAGGTGTGGTCGAAGTGGCATCCAGCGATAAGGCAGGTATCACCGCCGCCATGGCCCGCATCAAAGGCATCGTTCAGGTTCCTGAAGTCGGAGAAGTATACGAAGGAAAGGTCAAGAACATCATGGACTTCGGCGCATTCGTCGAGTTCCTGCCCGGAAAAGACGGCCTGTTGCATATCTCTGAAATAACCTGGGATCGTCTCGATACCATGCAGGGTGTGTTCAAGGAAGGCGAAAAGATCCAGGTCAAATTGATCGAAGTCGACAAGAAGACCGGCAAATACCGCCTTTCACGCAAAGTCCTGCTTCCTAAACCCGACAATTATGTCGAAAAAGGTCCAAAAGGTCCTCCACGCCGCCAGCCACAGCAAAACTGAACTGAAGGATTCTGACGGTTACTGATCGTGCAACACCCCCGGATTACGGGGGTGTTGTCATTTATACTGGCTTTTCTTACAAGTGCAATCGAGCTTTTCTTATCGTTCGCGGAAGCTAAAACCCTTTGCCATGGCGGACTACAGTGGGGCAAGAGAGCTACAATTCTTACGACAAATCACCGTTGTAAGGAGCTTCCGTTTTTCGGAAAAAAAATTGAAACTAAAAGGGTACCCACCCGTTTCACGAGACAAATTCAAACGTCCAGAAACAAAAGAGGGAGCATGAGACAGCTAAAAATAACCAAGCAGGTCACCAATCGCGAGACCGCATCGTTGGATAAGTATCTTCAGGAAATCGGCCGAGTCGAGCTGATTACTGCCGAAGAGGAAGTGCGCTTGGCACAATTGATCAAGAAAGGTGATCCGAAAGCACTTGAACGCCTTACCAAGGCCAACCTGCGTTTCGTGGTTTCTGTTGCAAAACAATACCAGAACCAAGGACTCACACTGGGCGACCTCATCAATGAAGGAAACTTGGGGCTTATCAAAGCCGCTCAACGCTTCGATGAAACCCGTGGATTCAAATTCATCTCCTACGCAGTGTGGTGGATCCGTCAATCCATCCTGCAGGCACTGGCCGAACAATCGCGTATCGTCCGTCTGCCTCTCAATAAGATCGGTTCGATCAATAAGATCAACAAGACCTTCTCCAAGCTGGAGCAGGAATATGAACGCGAGCCATCGCCGGAAGAAATCGCATCCGCCATGTCGCTCAACTTGGATGACATCAAGGAAGCCATGCGCTCCTCCGGACGCCACGTATCCATGGACGCCCCTCTCTTGCAAGGAGAAGACAGCACCTTGATGGATGTTTTGGGCGACGACGACCAACCCAACCCTGACCATTCACTCATCACCGAATCGCTCCGCCGCGAAGTGGAAAGAGCACTCTTCACGTTGACAACCCGTGAAGCGGATGTGATCCGCCTCTACTTCGGACTTGCCGGTGAACAGCCAATGACCCTGGAAGAAATCGGTGAGCGTTTCGACCTGACACGCGAACGCGTACGACAGATCAAAGAGAAAGCGATTCGCCGTCTCAAGCATACGTCACGATCCAAGATATTAAAGACTTACCTCGGCTGATGCCGGGACTCGGGAAGCGGACGGGAGCAGCAATGCTCCCGTTTTTTTTATCCCATTAAGGAAAAGTAGCACGATTTGGCTGCAGGAAAACGGTTAATTTAGCAGCACTGACTCAGGAAACAGCAACCATGCCGACCATTGCACCCTCCATCCTATCGGCCGACTTCGGCAACCTTCAACGTGATGTGGAAATGATCAACGCCAGCGAGGCGGACTGGTTCCACATCGACATCATGGATGGTGTATTCGTTCCAAACATCTCGTTCGGATTTCCGGTCTTGAAATCCATCAAAAAGCACGCGAAGAAACCGCTGGACGTACATTTGATGATTGTACAACCTGAACGGTACATCCAAGCCTTCAAGGATGCAGGAGCGGAAATACTGACTGTTCATCTGGAAGCCTGCACCCACCTCCACCGAACCGTTCAGGAGATCCGGCATGCCGGCATGCGACCCGGCGTAGCTATCAATCCACACACGTCAGCTGCACTATTGGAAGATATCATTTCGGATATCGATCTGGTCTGTGTGATGAGTGTGAATCCTGGTTTCGGAGGACAAAAATTCATAGAAGAAACCTACCGTAAGGTGGAATCACTGAACAACATGATCGCCCGCCGCAGCTCTAAGGCCTTGATAGAAATCGACGGAGGCGTCGACCTGGAGAATGCAGGACGACTTATCAAAGCCGGAGCTGACGTGTTGGTAGCAGGAAACACGGTCTTTTCAGCAAGCGACCCTCAGTCTGTCATTCACAGTCTGAAGAACGTCCACTGAGTCTGAAAGCAGGATCTGCTTCAGACCTGTTCATTCCTTCCCGTCCAGGTAATCCTGCAGGTAAGAGAACCGCTGCTTCAGCTTGCCGTCGTCGATAATGGTGGCGCGTTCAATAACCTCTTCCCCATCATTCAATAGCAACGAAGGAATCACCCGCTCCATGAGGTGTTTTCCGAATCCATCGGAAGCATCGCGGGGTAATTCGCAAGGAAGATTGTCGATGGCCATCACGGTGATGGCCTCTTTTGAAAACGGTTCCACTTCCCTGCCTGTAACAGGATCGTAACCGGTGAATTTATCATCGATGGAAGTCGGCCGTGTGGTGGAAGGAATGCTGCCATTCATATCGCACGTCACATCAGCAATCACACTGATCCGGAAATCAGGGTCACGCATCCGCTCCAGTGTGAAAAGGATGTCGGCTTTGGGATCCCAATAGGTACAATGGATAAGGAGATCAGTGACTGAAGCATAGCTGCCCGGATCGGCAAACGTGCAACGGAATTGATCAGGATGCTTGTGGAACTCGGCATTCGAATACGCCTCGCCGTTCTTTCGCTCATAATAATCGGCCGAATGGAGCTGTACGTATACCGGTTCACGGAAAGAGAAATTCGTGAACTCATAAGGCGTTACCTTTCGCAGTCCCATAGCACCGAGCGTCTCGCAGGCTCCGTTGGCAACACGTCCGCTGCCTGTCACCACGATCTTGATATTGGGCAGACTGACCTGGCCTAATTCAGCGAACATTTCCTTCTTGTCGTGACAACCATGAGCGGGCTTCAACTGAAACAATCCGTATTTGAGTCCATAGCCCATTAAACCGTTGTATGCACCTACAATACCGGCATAACGACCGAATCCGATGATTCTGTTCCCTTGTCGGTCCACCAGGCATTCATAGTCGACCATCCTCACCTTCTTGCGGGACAATTCCTGGAGCAATAAACGGTTATAGGGCTGTTTTTTAATGGTATGTGAGAAAAAGAAATAGGTCTTGCCTGCAAGGAGGTCTTGCTTGGGAACCTCCTTGATTCCCATCAGGATATCGCATTCGGAAAGGTCCTCGACAACCTGGATTCCTGCTTGGCGGTATTCATCGTCCGTAAATGCTCTCCATGGGCTGGACTGAACGACCAGTTCGAGACCGGGATAGTCTTGTTTCAGTTGTTTGCATTGTTCGGGTGTGAAGGGTACACGCCGGTCGCGCGGCATTTTGCCTTCCCGCAGGATTCCCAGTCTTTTTAACGACATATTCTCTGAAATGAATGAAGTATGCAAGGTAACTCGAATCGACCACCTAAGGTTTCATTTTGCATGGAACGCCGATTACCTTTGTATGGAAATGCGCATCGACCTTCTCTCCGTCGTACCGGGACTTTTGGAAAGTCCTTTCTCCCACTCCATCGTGCAGCGGGCCATCCGCAAAGGATTGGTCGAAATCCATGTCCACAACATCAGAGATCACGCAAGCGACCGTCACCGGACGGTCGACGATTATCCCTACGGTGGCGGCGCTGGTATGGTCATGATGATCGAACCGGTGGTGAAATGTATCGAAGCATTGAAGGCGGAGCGCACCTATGATCTGGTTGTCTACATGAGTCCGGATGGAGAATTGTTTGACCAAAAAACCGCCAATCGCCTATCCCTATTGAAGAACATCATGATCCTGTGTGGCCATTACAAGGGTATCGATGAGCGTATCCGGGAACATTTCATCGACCAGGAAATCTCCATAGGTAATTATGTACTCTCGGGAGGAGAGCTGGCCGCTGCGGTGGTATGTGATGCCATTGTCCGACTGCTTCCAGGCGCGATCGGTGACGAGACCTCAGCGCTTTCTGACAGCTTCCAGGACGATTTGGTAGCGCCTCCCGTGTATACTCGTCCAGCTGAATTCCGCGGCTGGCGCGTGCCCGACATCCTCGTTTCAGGCAACATACCGGAGATCGAGAAGTGGCGTCATGAGCAATCCGTTACGCGCACAAAAGAACGCAGACCAGAACTCTGAAAACAAAAAAGCCACCGCAAACGCGATGGCTTTAAGTTTTGTGAAGGGTAATCCTTAGGATTTCTTTTCTTCGATACGCGCCTTCTTACCGGAGATACCACGCAGGTAGAAGATGCGGGAGCGACGCACGATACCGCGCTTGTCCACGACGATCTTATCGATTTTGGGTGAATAGAGCGGGAAAATACGCTCAACACCGACTCCGTTGGAGATTTTACGCACGGTAAACGTCTGGGTAAGACCAGCACCTTTACGCTGCAGAACGACTCCCTGATATTGCTGGATACGCTCCTTATTCCCTTCAATGATTTTGTAGTGAACGGTTACCGTATCACCTGACTTGAAGGCAGGGATTTCCCGCTTTTCGATAGCGGCTTCGGAGGCAATTTTAATCAAGTCCATGATTTTCAACTATTTACCACCTCCGGAACCCCGGAAATGGATTGCAAATATACGCCTTTTTTGAAAGGAAAAAAGGGTTTAATGGTTTTTTTTGAACTATCGGAGGCCGACTGAGGTCACTTCTGCTCCAACACTCCGGACTTCTTCACATCGTCATAAGAAGGGAAATCGAACCAGTGCCACATGGCGGCAACTGTGCCTTTCTTCAGCAGCATCAGACCTGGGTTCGAACGGATCATGGTCTTCAATGTGGTTGCATCGGTGAAGTAATAAGCGTGCTTGTTGCCGTGGGCTGTAACGAAGGCCTCGGTTTCAGCAGGTGAAGAAGATGTCAAGCCAAGGAATTCGATGCCATCACGCTGACAAAGCGCTACAAAGTCGTTGACTTTGCCCTGAACATCCTTATCGGTAGCCTTGATATCATACGCAACCAACAGGAAAACACGGTCCATGGAAAGAACGTCTTCTGTAATGTCCGTACCATCCGCAGACGTAATGGTGAAATCATGGATCGGCGGCTTATCTCCCTCGCGGATGACCTTGTCTTTACGATCAACGAACGTGTAGGTGGAATCCAGATCACTAAGTTTATCCATTGTCAGTTCCAATTCTTTGCCATCCTTCTTATAGATGAAAACCATGGAAATGGAATCCGTCTTCGCCCCCGGAGGAAGCTTCATACCTTCAGGGATGCTCTTCCCAATCGCGTACGGACGAAAATCGATGACCGGCAAGTGGTAGTAGCAGTGGAGTGAAAAAAGAAAGGATGCCAAAAATCCAAGGTAGGCAAGTACGGTTGAAAAACGCTCGCCGAACAATGGACCGATTTCTCTTCGCTTGGCGAAAATGAACAAGATGAGCACCAGCAGGATGACATCCTTCATGAACGACTGGAAAGGCTTCAAGTGCATGAAATCGCCGAAGCATCCACAATCTTTCACCACATCAAACTTCCACGACCAGAAAGTCAGGAAAGTGAAGAAGACGATCAGCAACAGCAGCGACCATGCGGTGAAGTTCATGCGTGCACCGAGCAGAAGCGCTACGCCCAAGCCGATTTCGAATGCGCAGATACCGATGGCCACTGCCAGGGTGACGGACGACATCCACGGCATACCGAAAACGACGAAG
>JBJTRB010000319.1:0-2762 GCA_046075925.1 Bacteroidota bacterium
TATTCGATCGGTGGGGAGAAATCATATTCGAGTCGGACAATCCACTCCACCAATGGGACGGCAGTTACAAAGGCCGACCCGTTCAGGAAGGGACCTATGTTTATCAGGTATCCAGTGAAGCTTTGGGGCGGCAATCCCGCACAGGAGCGGTTACGGTAGTCCGCTAACATGAATACACACACACAACGCAGAACGGTCGTCCTTCCCGGACGGCCGTTCAATTTTTACGGCTGTAATCCGTTTTTTTCTTCGTGCCGGAAGTAGTACTTTCGACCAATACAGGCTGTAGCCTTTTATCTCTGCCATGAGCAATCCCAGATACCCGACGGTCATGTTGGTCGATGACAACGAGCTCGACAATTTCATCAACAAGAAATTACTCGAGACGGAAACGTTCGCTACTGACATTCTGGTTCACACCTCCGCTGTGAACGCATTGGACGATCTCAAAAAAAGGGCTGCACAACCTGCATCGTTACCTCGTATCATCTTCCTCGATATCATGATGCCCGGAATGGATGGGTTCGGATTTCTGGATGAGTTCGCCTCCCTGCCGGAAGAAGTACGCAAGTCCTGTAAGGTGGTCATGCTATCTACGACGGAAAGCTTCAAAGACTTGAACCGCGCCAATCAAAACCCGTTCGTCTATAAATTCCTCAACAAACCGATGAATAAGGCGGTGTTGGACGCCATCAACGTCTGAATACGCGTTACCGCTTCTTCCTGAAAAAGGAAGTCAACAATTCCCCGCATTCTTTTTCCATCACACCTCCGATCAAGACGGTCTTGGGGTGGATGATTTTTCCTGAAACTCCGATGAACCCTCTTTTTTCATCGCGTGCACCGTACACGACCGTGCCCATCTGTGTCCAGAATGCAGCCCCGGCGCACATCACACATGGCTCGAGGGTGACATACAAAACACATTGATCGAGGTGTTTGCCACCCAGGTGATTGGTGGCTGCAGTGAACGCTTGCATCTCCGCATGCGCCGTCGGATCGTTCAAACGTTCCGTCAGGTTATGCCCTCGTGCGATGATCCGGTTCTGACAAACCACCACTGCGCCAACGGGTACTTCGTCGGCTTCAAATGCTTTCACCGCCTCTTTCAAGGCTTCACGCATATAATGCTCGTGCGATAAGATCAAAGGTTCCACTCCTGCTAAAGTACGACGGTATTCCGAAACCCTTCTTCAGGGACTTTCGTTCCAAAGGTCCATAGTGTTACGAATACATGAATCAGCGTAGAATCCTTTGGTTATTGTTCCTGTTGACCCTGTTTGCAGGGTGGACAGCTGGTCTTTTAGCCGGTTGAGTCGGATCGTTTTTGCTAATGGACGATTCTATCTGTCGGCTTTGATGGTTTGAGCCGCTGTTGTTGCGGCCTTAGCGCTAAGGTTTGCTATTTTTACCTCCTCAAATTCATTCAACATGCTAAGGAGCCATACCTGCGGAGAATTATCACTTATTAATGTAGGTACTAAAGTCACCCTGTGCGGCTGGCTGCATCGTTCCAGGGATTTGGGTGGAATGACCTTCATCGATCTTCGTGACCGGTACGGTGTGACGCAGTTGGTCTTCAACATGGATTCCGAGCCGGCACTCTGTGAATCAGCCCGCAACCTTGGCAGGGAATACGTCTTGCAAGTGGAAGGCACAGTCGCAGAGCGCACCAATAAGAACCCTAAGATCCCTACCGGCGACATCGAATTGATCGTTTCCTCTTTCAAGGTGTTGAATGCAGCGCAGTTGCCACCTTTCACCATCGAGACCAATACCGATGGAGGAGAAGACCTGCGAATGAAGTACAGGTATCTCGATATCCGTCGTGCTCCGGTGCGTGATGCGTTGCTGCTACGTGCTCGTGTAGCTGCTGCTGCCCGGGAATACCTGGGGCGTAAGGAATTCATCGAAGTGGAAACGCCTGTGCTTATCAAATCGACTCCGGAAGGCGCTCGGGATTTCGTAGTCCCTTCCAGGATGAATCCGGGTGAATTCTATGCGCTTCCGCAATCCCCTCAGACCTTCAAGCAGTTGTTGATGGTAGCCGGCATGGACCGCTACTACCAGATCGTGAAGTGTTTTCGGGATGAGGATTTGCGTGCCGACCGTCAACCGGAATTCACGCAGATCGATTGCGAGATGAGTTTCGTGACGCAAGAAGATGTCTTGCAGACATTCGAAGGGATGATGCGTCATCTATTTCAGGAAATAAAAGGAATCGATATCGGAACACTTCCCAGGATGACCTATGCGGAAGCGATGAGCCGATATGGTAATGACAAACCGGATATCCGTTTTGAAATGCTCATCCATGATTTGTCTCAATTGGTAAAAGGTAAGGGGTTCAAGGTTTTCGATGAAGCCGAATCCGTTCTCGCTATTTGTGCGAAAGGATGTGCCGACTATACGCGTAAGCAGTTGGATGAACTCACCGATTGGGTCAAGCGTCCGCAGATCGGCATGAGCGGACTGGTGTATGCTCGTCAGGGCAGCGATGGCTCTTTGAAGTCGTCGGTCGACAAATTCTTCGATGCGCAGGCAGTGGAAAAATGGATGCAGCAGTGTGGTGCGGGAAATGGTGATCTGCTCTTGATCCTGGCAGGACCTGCTTCCAAAACCCGCAAGGCTATGAGCGAATTGCGATTGGAGATGGGCGATCGTCTCGGGTTGCGCGACAAAGAACGATTCGCTTGTTTGTGGGTGGTCGACTTCCCCTTGTTGGAGTGGGATGAGGAGGCAGCACGTTGGCATGCGATGCA
>JBJTRB010000320.1:0-7700 GCA_046075925.1 Bacteroidota bacterium
CAACCACACGAGCAAAAATAATAGAGTAGTCGATGATATCTTTTTTTTTTCTGTCGTGATACAATTTTCCGGTGCGGGGTCGAATTTCAATTTCCACGAGTTGTAACACGACCGATATTTCGTTTGAAATGTCGTCGTTGCAGTCAGGGATGGATACGGGCAGGGAACATTGTGAAATTTATATTTTATGTTCGAATTCATGGCTACGTGGTCACTTTAGCCAGTGTTGGGACGAGGTCCTGGATATTTCACGTTGATTTTTTTGTTGCGGTAATCAATCGAAAGTAATGGCTTCCATTTTCTCCAGGATTGTGAATGGCGAAATCCCTGCCTACAAGGTCGCAGAGGATGATCGATTTCTTGCCTTCCTCGACATCAGTCCATTGGCTCCTGGCCATACGCTGGTCATCCCCAAACACGAAACCGATTACATCTTCGACATTCAGAGTGAAGAGTATGCCGCACTCTGGGATTTCGCACGCACGGTTTCCCACGCCGTCAAAGCCGCCGTTCCATGCAAACGCATCGGAGTGGCTGTGATCGGTTTGGAAGTTCCTCATGCTCACATCCACCTGATCCCTATGAACCGGGTCAGCGACATGAACTTCGCCAACCCGAAACTTTCATTGCCTGCCGATGAGATGAATCGCATCGCTGAGGCCATCAGAAGTCATTTAATGTGAAGTCGGTCGGGATGGCTTTGGATGAATCCCGCCCAGCCCTCTTTTTCTGCTTTCCTTTTTCCACCCGACGCGGTGGTTTTTTTTCTTCCTGCCTTCTTCGGTTGCTGGATGCCAGCAATCGCCTTGTTCAATAACTGAGCGCTTTTTGTCTCGATATGGTGGCATACGGCTGCTGCCAAAGCATCCGTGGCATCCAGGTAATCGCTGCTGGCTTTGCCGGGAAAAAGTTTGTGCAACATCGCTGCGACTTGCTGCTTGGTAGCGTTCCCGTTACCGGTCACGCTTTGTTTGATCCGTTTGGGAGAGTATTCGAAAATAGGCACCTCGCGCACCAGGCCAGCGGCCATCGAAACACCCTGAGCACGCCCCAACTTAAGCATCGACTGTACATTTTTACCGAAAAAAGGCGACTCGATTGCAAGCTCGTCCGGATGGTGTTCCTCGATCAGCGAAAGCACTCTTTCGAAAATCATCTTTAGCCGGAGTGTATGGTCGTGCTTCGAAGAAATCCTGAGAACCCCGAGATCAAGCACTTGTAAGCTGGCTCCTTTTTTTCCGACCACACCATAACCCATGACAAGTGTTCCCGGGTCGATGCCCAATACGATCTTATCGTAAGTGATGCTCATGGAAGGGGCTCGGTCGATTTTTGGTAATATTGCCAGACACGCGAATGACCGAAAATACACAAAAGAATTTCAGGAGTGCGATACGATGGGTGAAGCCGCTGCTTGCAGTGGCTGCTTTGCTGCTCATACTTCGCGAGTTCTCCAGCGCTTTGCGACAGGATTGGTGGTCGGCATTCATCTCCTCCTTCCAGGTCGGCCAGCGATTGCCATGGCTGGCTGCAGCGATGCTGTTAATGCCGTTGAACTGGCTACTGGAATCCATCAAATGGCGACGAAGTGTCCTGCACATGGAAAAGGTCAGCTATCTGACGGCTTTGAAAGGGGTGCTTTCCGGACTTTCTGTAAGTGTGTTTCTGCCGAATCGTGTCGGTGAATATGCCGGACGGGTTTTTGTTCTGCGTACGGCAGACCGCATTCAGGCAGCCTTGTCGACAATGGTCGCTGCTTTTTCTCAGCTCATCATCACCTTATTGCTGGGTACCATTGCATTCACTTTTTATCGACCAGGTTTTTTCGGCTCGTTTCCTGTGCTTTCACTGTCGTGGCTGCTGGCACTTACTGCTTTGATACTCTACTTCTCCGTTGATGCGATAGTGTCCCGTATGCCTCTGCGTTTCATCCCGAAGCGATTGGCTCATTACCGTACCGCTTTTTCTTCCTTGCGACCTCGCGTGCTGGCGCTCTTGTTGTTCCAGTCACTGGTCCGCTACCTGGTCTTTTGCTTTCAGTTCTTCTGCTTGCTCCGTTTTTTCAATATCGCTATCGGTCCTTTAATCGCTTTCGGGTGCATAGCTGTGACTTATCTGGTCATGGCGGTAGTGCCCACCATTGCTCTTACCGAACTGGGCGTCCGAGGCGCCGTGGCCGTCATGGTGTTTGCTCCATTCACTGAGCTTTCCGAGGAAGTTGTTTTCGCCTCTTCCTTGCTATGGATGGTCAATCTTATACTGCCTGCCTTGGCTGGCTGTTTCTTCATACTCAAATGGAAGCTTGTCAGGAGCAATTGACGTCGATAGGGTGGGTGTTACTGCTATTGCCTGCGGTTCCCTACTGTTGGTTCTTGTTGCGTTGCATCAACAGTTGGAGATTGCCGATTCAAGAAAAGCCTGGCTGTCCCTTGCCTCATACAACGATTGTCATTCCCGTTCGCGACGAGTCAATGAATATATTAGGGTTGCTGCAAAGCCTCGATCGGCAATCAGCAGATCCGGAAAAGGTGGATATCATCGTTGTGGATGATCATTCGCAGGACGATACGGTCGAAGTCGTAAAAGCCTTCATCGCCCGTTCAGGACGATTTACGGTTCGATTGATTCAGTTGAGAAATGAGTTCTCCAAGAAGTCAGCGATCGCCAGGGCTGTACAGGAGAGTGCTTCACAATGGGTAGTGACACTGGATGCGGATGTGTCATTGCCGGGTGCGGATTGGTTGGTGGATTTCATGCTTCACGCGGATAACGATGCCTGGATGCTTTGTGGTCCGGTAGTATTGGCGAGTGAAAAGAAAAATCGGATCGGTCGAATAGCGACCTTGGAATCCATCGGATTGCTTTCTATCGCTGGTGCAGGTATCCGTTCTCGAAGTCCCCTTTTCTGCAATGGCGCCAGTCTGGCATTCCGTCGCGACAAGTTCATCGAGTCTGGCGGCTATGATACGAACCGGCTGAGTGGAGACGATACGGATCTGCTCCATAGGTTTCCTTCCGGAAATGTCCGGTTTGTGAGCGACCCTGCGTGCTTGGTCAAGGCGGCTGCTCCGTCGACGCTGGGCGGGTTCATTTCGCAACGGCAACGATGGGCGGCTAAAATCCCCGCATCCCTCGCAAAGCAGTTGCTGATAACAGGTCTCTCGGCATGGTGGATGCACTTTGTAGTGCTTCTGCTCATCCTTGCTGGGTTCATGGGGACGGTTACTCTTTGGTGCCCGCTTGCGATCATCGCGATCAAGGCCGTTATTGAATATCGGGTGTTGAAAGCGTCTTCTTCGGTGCATCGCATGAAGGTGCCCGGACGGTTAATTTTACTCTTGCAACCGGTCTATTGCCTTTCCATCGTCATCATCGGAATTTTGTCAGTGGCGATTCCTTATCGGTGGAAGGGTAGGACCTCCTGAGCATGGAAAACCTTTCACCCGGACAAATCTTATGGCGTCGCTTCAGGCGGAATACGTTCGCCATGACCGGGGCCGCACTTGTTCTCGCTACCTTGTTGATGGCGTTGATTTGCCATCTGGTGGTGCCCGATGGAACTCCCGATGCCAATCGGATGTCCTTACCTATCGGTAATCGTCCGCCCGGCTTCAAGGTCACCATGTTGCTGGTGCGCAAAAACAGTACGCAACCTCCAGTCGGATTTTTCAATCGATTGCTTTACGGAAAGAAAGATCTTTTTGAAGCGCTTCCTATCGACAGCGTAAGGATCGATCGGGCAACCCTGCTTGTCCGTCCTTATGCAGGCGGATCGGTCCTTATGCCTGAACGTGCTGTTTCCCTTGCCGATGCTGTTTGGCCATTGAAGGATGGCGTGCCGGTCTCTGTTCAAGGCGATATTGTAAGGGCGACAGCTGCAGATGGAAAATCGATGGTCGCGACTGTGGATGAACTCGCTATCACTGTTATGCAGTCGCAGGTGGTGCAGCGCACATTCTGGTTGGGTACCGACCGTTACGGTCGCGACATGCTTAGCAGACTATTGGTGGGAACTCGGGTCACTTTCATTGTCGGTCTGGTCGCTGTACTGATTTCCCTGCTGGTCGGAGTCCTGTTGGGTGGTCTGGCAGGTTATTTCCGTGGCCGTACAGACCGGATCGTGCTGTGGTTGATCAACGTGGTCTGGTCGGTCCCTACGTTGTTGTTGGTGATAGCCATTACGCTCGTGCTTGGCAAAGGCTTCACGCAGGTGTTTATCGCTGTCGGCCTCACCATGTGGGTGGATGTCGCCCGCATTGTCAGGGGGCAGCTATTCGCAGTACGGGAACTCGATTTCGTATCTGCTGGCAAAAGCATGGGCTTTTCGGATAGCAGGATCCTTTTCAGGCACATGTTGCCCAACATCATCGGACCGGTACTCGTGGTTGCGGCATCCAATTTTTCCACTGCCATTTTGCTGGAAGCCGGCTTGAGTTTTCTGGGCATAGGTGCACAACCGCCTACGCCTTCCTGGGGCTCCATGATCAAGGAGAATTATGGATTCATTATCCTGCCGGATTCAGCCTACCTGGCTATTCTGCCCGGCGTTGCCATTCTCCTGTTGACACTTGCCTTCACCTTCGTAGCCAACGGCCTGAGGGACGCCCTCGACACCCGCAAGCAGCTATTAGGGTGATTTGCCGCTTCTTTGAGGCATTCACCGACTGTTGACAACTCAATACGCCATGACCGGTGGCAAATCCTTAATTTAGGGCTTGAGCCAGGTTGCACTTTTCGGTGCTTTTCGCCGCATGGCTCATCGAGCAAATCATCCAATGCCTTCCTTCTCCCACCTGCACGTTCATACGCAGTTCTCGTTACTCGACGGTGCTGCCGACATATCCGATTTGTACAAGAAAGCGGTCAACGACCGTATGCCTGCCATTGCCATCACCGACCACGGCAACATGTTCGGTGTCTTCAAATTCGTAGCGGAAGCTAATCGTCATAACACGAAAGAATCTCCTGAAACCATCAAGCCGATCGTGGGCTGCGAGTTTTATCTGGTCGAGGACCGGACCAAAAAGACCTTTTCACGCGACGATCGTGACCAGCGTTTTCATCAATTGTTCCTTGCTAAAAATCCCGAAGGGTACCGTAATCTGGTAAAGCTGTGCTCGCTGGGTTATATGGAGGGTTTGTATGGAAAGTATCCGCGTATCGACAAGGAGTTGGTGCTGAAATACCATAAAGGATTGATCGCTACCACGTGTTGTCTGGGAGCCTCTGTTCCCCGAACCATCCTTCGCAAGGGTGAAGTGGAAGGAGAGAAAGAGTTCAAATGGTGGTTGGACCTGTTCGGTGAAGACTATTACATCGAATTGCAGCGTCACGATATTCCTGAACAGGAAACCGTGAATGCGATCCTGTTGAAGTGGGCGGTCAAGTACGGAGTCAAGGTGATTGCGTCGAATGATTCCCATTACGTAGACCGAGATGACAGCAATGCGCACGACATCCTGTTGTGTATCAACACGGGCGAGAAGCAGAGTACGCCTACGATGAAGGAGTTCAGCGACGACGATATCTCCGCAAAGGGACGCCGTTTCGCTTTCTATAACGATGAGTTTTATTTCAAGTCGACCGATGAGATGTCGCGACTTTTCGCTGATATCCCGGAAGCCATCGATAACACCAACGAGATCGTTTCCAAAATAGAGCCGCTGAAGCTCAAGCAGGATATCCTCTTGCCTCACTTCCAGCTCCCCAAAGGTTTTTCCGATCAGGATGAATACCTGGAGCACATCACGTTCGAAGGGGCTAAAAAACGGTACGCGGATATCTCTCCTGAAATCGAGGAGCGCTTGCGATTCGAACTGTTTACCATCAAGACGATGGGGTTCGCAGGTTACTTCCTCATCGTTGCCGATTTCATCCGCGCTGGTCGCGACCTCGGTGTCTTCGTAGGTCCGGGCAGGGGCTCTGCAGCCGGATCGGCTGTTGCCTATTGTATCGGCATCACCAACATCGATCCGATCAAGTACAAACTGCTCTTCGAACGTTTCCTCAATCCGGACAGGAAGAGCATGCCGGATATCGATACGGACTTTGACGACGTCGGTCGTCAGAAAGTCATCGATTATGTCGTCGATAAATACGGGCGACAGCAAGTAGCTCAAATCGTGACCTATGGTACGATGGCGGCTAAGATGAGCATCAAGGACGTTGCTCGTGTGCTTGATCTGCCGCTGCCTGAATCGAACGCGCTGGCGAAACTGGTGCCTGAACGTCCGGGCATCGAACTTCACCGAGTATTAGAGGCGCCGCTTGACGGAGAGAAAAGTCTTCGCGACAAGGAGAATCTCGGCTCCGATGAAATAGAGTCCGTAAAAGCCCTGCGTAAGATTTACACCGGCGATGATCTTCGTTCCGATGTGCTCAAGGAAGCGCTCCGTTTGGAAGGATCGGTTCGTAATACAGGCATTCACGCCGCAGGCATCATCATCGCGCCCAAAGATCTTACCGAGATCATTCCGGTCGCGACCTCGAAGGATACCGAACTGCTCATCACGCAGTACGATGGAAAAGTCATCGAGGACGCCGGCGTAATCAAGATGGACTTTCTCGGGCTAAAGACGCTGACCATCGTGCGCGATGCATTGAGGTTGATTGAAAAGAATCATGGTGTCAAGATCGATATCGATCTGATTCCCCTGGACGACAAGAAGACGTTCGAGTTGTATCAGCGTGGCGAAACCAACGGGACCTTCCAGTTCGAATCGCCGGGGATGCAGAAGTACTTGAAAGAGCTTCGTCCGGACAAATTCGAGGACCTTATCGCCATGAACGCATTGTACCGGCCAGGTCCATTGGAATACATCCCCAATTTCATTGCGCGTAAACACGGCAGGGAAAAAGTCACCTATGACCTTCCCGCCATGGAAGAGTTTCTGCAGGAGACCTATGGCATCACCGTCTATCAGGAGCAGGTCATGTTGCTTTCCCAGAAATTGGCCGGCTTCACAAAAGGAGATGCCGATACGCTTCGCAAGGCGATGGGTAAGAAACAGAAGGATGTGTTGGACAAGATGAAATCCAAATTCATGGATGGTTGCAAGGCCAATAGCCACGATCAGGATGTGTGTGAAAAGATCTGGACCGATTGGGAAGCGTTCGCATCTTATGCATTCAATAAGTCTCACTCCACCTGTTACGCATTCGTCGCATTCCAGACAGCGTATCTGAAGGCGCATTATCCGGCAGAGTACATGTCTGCTGTGTTGACCCACAACCTGAGTAATATCGATAAGATTACCTTCTTCATGGAGGAGTGCCGCCGGATGGGCATCTCGGTGCTTGGTCCTGATATCAACGAAAGTCTTTACGATTTTGCAGTCAATGAAAAAGGGGAGATCCGATTCGGTTTGGGTGCGGTCAAAGGGGTCGGCGAGGCTGCAGTTCAAGCGATCATCGAAGAGCGCTCTGCAGGAAAATTCGAGAACCTGTTCGATATCGTGAAACGCGTGAGTAGCAAGGCGGCCAACAGGAAGTGCATCGAAAGCATGGTGATGGCGGGCGCTCTGGATTGCTTCCAAGGTGTTCATCGTGCACGGTACTTCATTTCAGATGGTAAGGACGGGTCGACCGTCATCGAAAAGGCGATGCGCTTCGGGTCGGCCATGCAACTGGCATCGTCTTCCATGCAGAACTCCTTATTCGGCGACGATCATGCCGACACGGTGACTGTCCCTGTGATTCCG
>JBJTRB010000321.1:0-5443 GCA_046075925.1 Bacteroidota bacterium
ACTCCATCATAGAGGATACTGTCCTTACCATCGTACATACCTGGCAGTAGTACGATGGCCTGATCGAACAAGGAATGAAAGACATTGGTTTCCCATGTAAGACCGCTATAATGAAAATCGAAGCCGGCTTCAAGCGACCAAATCCTTTCAGGACCAAGTTCAGGATTAGGCAAAATGACCGTGGAAGGAGCTGAATCGAAAATCTTGGCAAGGTCATCAACATTGGGAGAACGGAAACCACTGGAACCCAGCAAGGAGAACTTCCACGAGTCTGACGGCCTGAAGGTAAATCCGATGTTACCACACAAGGCAAGATTGTCCTGACGGACTTGGGTGAAAGGGAAGGGATAGAATGTTGTGTCTTCGAATGAAGAATGTAGCTGAGTGTAGGTTAGTCGTAGCCCGTCGCTTAGATCCAGTTTGTAGGATATCTTCCAGCTATGTGAGATGAAAGCCGCATAATTCCCCATGACATTACCTCCATCCGGATACCGTGTGGATGCAGGTGAATGGACTCCGTTGATGATGTTCTCAACCGATGCTGTAGACCTTACGCCGCTCAACTGTCCATCGATTCCGGCTCGCACTTCGTGTACTTCATTCTCCCTATCGAAGAAGAAGGTGAATCCAATAACTTTTACCCGCTCGATTCGTCCGGTCTTCTTATCAGAACCGAAAGATCGTGAGTACCTGCTTTCCTCCACCGATTGATAACTGAGGATGGATTTCATCGATTGAAAAAATCCGCCATTCAGACTCCTGTCAAACGTGTAACCTAGGAGAAAACGTTTTTGTGGACCGTAATACCATTCTGCAAACTTGAGTCCTGTACTTGAAGGATCCGTCAAACGATCATACCGAGGAACGTCCGTGCTATTACTGAATTGTAAATTGAATCCGTGCACACTGTTTTTCCCTGAGCGAATACGAAACCGCTGTAAAACATCGATTTGGCTGTATCCGCTGCTTACTTGTCTGTAAGGATCGTCATTCCGCACCAAAGAGTCATTGCCTCCAAATCGCTCGACGAAAAAAGGTCTCAGCCCCCAGACAGTATCCGCACTACCTGCTTTTTTTCCCATCCTTAAATCATCAAACGAACTGACTCCGATGGCAGTAAGAGAAGCCCAATTCCGTCTGGAGAATTCGACCCTGAATGCGCTTGTCTTCTCGTGCGCAGCGGTCGAATAACGAAAAAGCCCGGCTCCTTTCACCTGCATCGAATCGACGGATATGAATGAAGGCTGACGGGTTCTCATATGAATCACACCGCCTAGCGCATCGCTTCCATAAATGGTGGAAGAAGGACCGAAAACAGTTTCAACTCTTTCCAGGTAGAAAGGATCCAACGTGATGACATTCTGCAGGTGGCCAGCACGATAAATGAGATTATTCATTCGCACATCATCCACTACCAACAGGATCCTGCTGGCCTCGAATCCACGCAAGACCGGACTGCCGCCACCAAGCTGACTTTTTTGAACGAACACCTGCCCGCTCGCCTGCAATGCATCAGCAATCGTGGGAAGATTTTCCCTGTAGATGAAACTACTCCTGAGCGAAAGCACCTGTTGAGGTAATTCATCGCGCGATTGGTCGACCCGATTCACGGAAACGACCACTTCAGGAAGGTCCTTTTCTTTGTATAACGTATCAGGGCGAAATTCAGCCTTTACAGGATAGACAAGCGCCATGAAGGTTATCGCTGTTAATAGTATCCTTGTACCTGTCATGGAATAATACGCGATTTGAAGTGGCGTTTTTTCAAAGTTATGAATCGACCTCGCCACTTGCAACCCCTCGGTAGGGCACTTCAATGACGTACTTCCAAAACAATTATCTTTGTCGTTCACTCAGCCTATCATGCAAAAGACCAAAGAATACATCCGATCAAACGAAAAACGTTTTCTTGACGAGCTGTTCGACCTGCTCAGAATCCCTTCTGTCAGTGCCGACAGCAAATACCAACAGGACGTCAGTCGCGCTGCCGAATTCATCAGCGCCCGACTGAGGGAAGCAGGTGCCGAAAACGTGGAAGTGTGTAAAACACCGGGACATCCGATCGTGTATGGCGATAAAATCATCGACCCATCATTGCCGACTGTCATCGTGTACGGTCATTACGATGTACAGCCTGCAGATCCTTTCGAGCTCTGGACCTCCCCTCCTTTCGAGCCTACCGTCCGCGACGGAAAGATCTATGCACGCGGCGCATGCGACGACAAGGGACAGGTATACATGCATATCAAAGCTTTCGAATCGATGATGCGCAACGGCACCTTGACGTGTAACGTACGATTCATGATCGAAGGCGAAGAAGAATGCGGATCAGGAAGTCTGGCTCCTTGGATCGTCGCTAACAAAGATCGATTGAAGGGTGATGTGATCCTGATATCGGATACTTCGATCATCGCCAACGATGTTCCCTCGATCGAATGCGGCCTACGCGGCCTGAGCTATCTGGAAGTGGAAGTGACCGGACCCAACCGCGACCTGCATTCCGGAGTCTACGGTGGTGCGGTGGCTAATCCTATCCAGGTGCTGTGCGAAATGATCGCCTCCTTGAAAGACGAGAATCAGCGTATCACGATCCCCGGATTCTATGACCAGGTAGTGGAATTGAGTCCTGCAGAGCGAGAGGAGATGGCACGTACTCCGTTCAGCCTGGATGATTACAAGAAAGATCTCGCCGTAACTGACGTGCGTGGTGAAAAAGGATACTCTACGTTGGAGAGGACCGGCATCCGCCCGACGCTCGAATTGAACGGTATCTGGGGCGGATACACCGGCGAAGGATCCAAGACCGTGCTTCCTTCCAAGGCGTTCGCGAAAATCTCGATGCGTCTGGTACCCAACCAAAGCAGCGAAAAGATCACTGAATTGTTCTCTAACCATTTCAACAAGATCGCTCCGCCTTATGTGAAAGTGGAGGTCCGTCCGCACCATGGCGGTGAACCGGTGGTCACACCAACCGATTCGATCGCTTTCAAAGCGGCCAGTATGGCAATGGAGGAATCTTTCGGCAAGAAGCCCATCCCGACTCGTGGTGGCGGCTCCATCCCGATCGTTGCCTTGTTTGAAAAAGAATTAGGATTGAAGTCCGTGCTGATGGGATTCGGGCTGGATAGCGACCTCATCCATTCACCGAACGAACATTACGGCATCTTCAACTACATGAAAGGCATCGAAACGATTCCATTGTTCTTCAGGAATCTCGCCGAGCTGAGTAAGAAATGAAATCAGACCCCGCGCCAGCGGGGTTTTTTCATCCTCGTCTTTGATTGATCAGATATACTCCGGTCAATACAAGTGCAAGTCCGCCCAAGTGCAGCCATTCGATTTTTTCTCCGAAAGAAAATCCCCAGCAAGTCGCGACCAAGGGAATAAGGTACGTCACGGAGGAGGCAACCATCGCTCCTGAAAGTTGAATGAGCCGATTGAACATGACTGTAGAAACAGCTGTTCCCAAAACGCCTAAAAGAAAAATGGCAAAAAGTCCCAAGGCGAATGGAGAGATGCCGTTGAAGGACAGCATGGCATTACCTGAAATTGTTGCAGGCTGAGACAGTCCGTTGAGCGTGCGCGCTACAAAATCCGTGGTGAGCAGATAACTCCCCATGGGAAGTCCGATGAAAAGCAGCGCAAAGGAAGTGATGGTCAACGGATGCAGGCCGGCAAGTCCGTGACGCAACACGTTCACGCTTATGGCATAGCAGACCGTGGCAGCCACTACCAGAAAGGGATACAGCGGCGATGATGCGTGCAGGGTGCCGTTACCTCCCGCTATGAGCATGATAGCTCCTGCAAAACCGGTCAGCAATCCGTACACACTGCTGCGGGGCACAATCATCCCGAATGCTGCGGCACCCAGCAGCACGGTGAAAATCGGAGTCAACGTATTGATCATTCCTGCCAATGCGCTGGATATACCGGTCTGTGCAAGCGGAAAAAGAATGGAAGGTATCGCGTTACCGAAAACTCCTGTCGCCAGCAGGTATTTCCAATGTCTCGGCTGAACACTTTTGAATCCGCTGAACAGAAAGGGCGACATGACGACGGCAGCAAAGAGCATCCGCAAACATCCGATCTGTTGGGGAGTATAGACCGAAAGTCCAACCCGCATCAGGATGAAGGAACTTCCCCAAATCAGTGCCAGGGTGGCAAGCAGCACGTATGATTTCCTGGAGTTGGCTGCCGTGGAATCCATCAAGACCTGTTTTTTTTCTTCTTCTCGTGAAAAGCACCCTGATACGTAGGGTCCTCTTTTTTCTTTTGCGCATCGATTTCGCGCAACTGGTCTTGCCGCTCTTCAAACGGCGTATCTTTCACTTCGATTCCTTCTGGCAATTCCCCTTCGGGGATGGTCTCACCGATGAGCTTCTGGATTTTTTCAAGATGATAGTTGTCTTGCGGGGCGCAGAAAGTGACTGATGAGCCGGTACGGAAAATCCTTCCCGTTCTGCCGCTGCGGTGCACATAATCCTCATACACCAACGGTACATCGAAATTGATCACCAGATCGACATCCGGAATATCGATGCCACGTGAAGCCACGTCGGTCGTTACAAGATAGGCTACTTGTCCGCTACGGAAGGCTTCCAGCGCATTGAGTCGGGTGTTCTGCGCCTTGTTTCCATGGATGACACGAACAGCCTCCTGACCGTATTTGCGTTCGAGGAAACCGGCGATATCACCGGCTGCCGATTTCGTTTTGCAGAAGATGATGGTGCGGGGCGGTTTCGCTTCCAGTATGGTTTCGAGCAAACGGACCTTGGTGCGGATATTCGTTGTGAAATAAACCAACTGAGAAACAGTTTTCGCAGTGCGTATCTGTGGATCGATTCGGACTTCGGTAGGCATTTCAAGAAAATCCTGTGCTATCCTTTTCACCTTGTTGCTCCACGTGGCGGAGAATAACAGATTCTGACGCTTTCGGGGTACCACTTCCAGGATACGGTTTATCTGCGGCTTGAAGCCCATGTCCAGCAAACGCTCGGCTTCGTCGAGCACCATGCATTGGATCTTCTTGAGAGCAAGGTGACCATCGAGGTACAGATCCATCAAACGGCCTGGAGTGGCCACAACAATATCGCAACCGGCTTCCAGCAGAGCGATCTGCTGTCGGGTGCCTGTTCCACCGAACAATCCGACTGTTCTCAGGTCGGTATGTTTACCAAGCAACACGAATTGATTCACCACCTGCACGACCAACTCACGAGTTGGTACAATCACCAGTGCACGAGGATCATCGCCTTGAGCGAATTTGATCTTCATCAACAACGGGAGGACATAAGCGGCGGTTTTGCCGGTTCCCGTCTGAGCGATTCCAAGCAAATCCTGTCCTGCCAATACACGCGGAATGGCCTGTACCTGTATAGCCGTAGGAGTGACGAATCCAGCCTCCTCGACACCAAGCAGGATTTGCTTGTTCAGCTTGAATTGA
>JBJTRB010000322.1:0-2875 GCA_046075925.1 Bacteroidota bacterium
CCTTCCGTTGCAGTCTGAGTATGAGATTTTCCCGTAACTCTTCTTTGATGGAGCGTGGCTTATAACCCGAGGCACGAAGCTCTCCAAGTGTGGATGGCAATGTCTTCTTTTTCATAATTTCTTTTTTCTGTTCTTTTCAAAATCCTCCAGCACGAATCCGCCTAATCCTTCCAGTGAAGTATAGTACGCTTTACCTCCGTTTGCTTCGGAAAATTCGCGGATGAAAGACCGCAGGTATTCATCTTCAGCCACCATGAAGGTGGTGATGGGTATCTTTAATTTCCGACAGGTACCGGCGAGATTCAGGCAACGGTTGACGATACGTCGATCCAATCCGAAACTGTTCTTGTACAATCGTCCGCCGGACTCCATGCAACTGGGCTTCCCGTCCGTAATCATGACGATGCGTTTATTGGAATTCTTCCTTCGGCGCAGCAGATCCATGGCAAGCTCAAGTCCTGCAGGGGTATTGGTATGAAAGGGTCCTACTTGAAGGTAGGGCAAGTCTTTCAACCGGATCGGCTTGGCTTCGTCGCCAAAGGTGATGATATCCAATGTATCCTTCGGATAACGTGTACGGATCAATTCCGCCAAGGCAAGCGCGACTCGCTTTGCGGGAGTGATCCGATCCTCGCCATACAAGATCATGGAATGAGAAATATCGATCATCAAGACCGTTGACGTATGCGCCTTGAATTGACGCTCCTGGACTTCCAGATCGGATTCCTGAAGAGTGAACGCGTCCAGTGGATGATTCACCTGCGCATTCCGCAATGAATCCGTCATGCTGATCTGGTCGGGAGTATCACCGAACCGATAATCGCGCAAATCGCCGGTAGTTTCATCTCCTTGCCCGATAAAGGGCGTGGAGTGATTTCCCAGCTTCGAGCGTTTCAGTCGACCGAATAGCTGCTCGAAAGATGACTTTCGGATAGCTTGTTCTCCCAGAGGGGTCAGGAATGGAATTCCGCCAGAACCCGGTTCTTTTAGATAGCCTTTCTCTTTGAGGTCTCGCAAAAAGTCCTCCATCGTATACTGGTCGTCAGTTAGTCCATACTCCCTGTCCAATTCGTTGAGCCAGTGCAGCGCCTCAGGCACGTCGCCGGAAGTATAGGTGACCAACTGCAAAAAAACCTTCAACAACCGCTCGAAGGAGCTTTTTTCTTCATTACTTTCAACGAAACGGGAAAAGCGGTGGCCGATCATCTTCAATTACAAGGTACGGAATCGAATCCTTTGTATTTCACCTGACAACAAGTCCACCAGCACGAAAGTTCCACCCTGAATGGAAAATCGTCTACATATCTATCGCTCTTCTGCCGGATCCGGAAAGACGTTCACCTTGGTGAAAGAATACTTGCGCATCGTCCTTGCCCGACCGGAGGAGTACCGGCATGTCCTTGCCATCACATTCACGAACAAGGCAGCCGAGGAAATGAAGAACCGTGTGATAGAAGCCTTGGTGGATCTTGAATCCGGCAACGGATCCAGCTTACGCAACTTACTGGAGAAAGAGCTTCCTGAGGGAACCCCCATTACCGAAAACGCATCCAAAGTACTGCGGAGCATCCTGCACGATTACCCCTCCTTCGCCATCAGTACCATCGACAGCTTCTTTCAGCGTTTGTTACGATCGCTAGCACGGGAAATCCATTTACCCTTGAGGGTGGAAGTGAAATTGGAAGTGGACGATGCGGTGATGGATGTAACCGATCGGCTATTGAAGCAATCCGACAAGGACCCCGAACTTTCGGCATGGCTACAGCACCTGATGTTCAGGAAGCTGGAAGAGGACAAAGGATGGGACATTCAGTCTGACATCGCTTCCATTGCCAAAGAATTGCTCAAGGAACGTGGCGTCTCTGCAGATGTGATGGACCGGGAAGCGCTGAAAACACTCTCGTCGAAATTGACCGAGGAGCACGATGCATTTGAAAAAGCCTTGCGAAATGAAGCCCGTGCGGCGTTGGAAAAGATGCAACGATTCGGATTGGAAGCTTCTGATTTCGCGAGTGGGAAAAACGGGGTGGCTGGCTACCTGAAGAAAGCTGCCGAAGCACGGTCTCCAAAAGAATTCAGCTTCGGGAGCAATGCCGCCAAAGCGGCTCGAAGCCCGGAAGGGTGGCTGACCAAGGAGAAAGCGAAAGACACTTCGCTGCTTGACCTGGTACGTCGTGAATTTCACCCCCACCTCGAAAAGATGGCGGAACGGATGCACACAGGATGGACGGGCTACGTCAGCAACCATCACTTACTCAAGACCCTCTTCTTGCTCGGCATTGTGAACGACCTAACACGGCTCTTCGCCGAATACCGGAAGGAGAACAACCAGATCCTTATTTCGGATACCGCCAAACTGCTACAGGAAGTCATCACAGGCGACGACACTCCGTTCATTTACGAAAAGACTGGCAACCGATACAAGTATTTGCTAATCGATGAATTCCAGGACACTTCCGAATCACAATGGATGAACTTGCTACCGCTGGTAGTCAACTCCCTCGGCAGCGGCTTCATGTCGTTGGTCGTTGGTGACGCCAAACAGTCCATCTACCGCTGGCGTGGCGGCGACTTGCGGCTGCTGCTGGAAGGCATCGAAAAGCACCTGCAACCTTTCAAGGAGTTGATCTCTTCGACTCCCTTGTCAACGAACTACCGCAGCAAGAAAGCGATTGTCGATTTCAACAATGCGATCTTCAAACGAGTATGCGATGTGATCGCTACGATCGAGGGCCTGAACGACCTCTCGACCTTGCGATTAGCGTACGGGAAAGATGTCGAGCAATTGGTTGCCGAAAAGAAAGGCAAAGGAGGATACGTGGAGGTACGGTTCATCGAACAGGAGAAAAAAGTATCACCTTCAGAAAAAGCGGAA
>JBJTRB010000323.1:0-2408 GCA_046075925.1 Bacteroidota bacterium
TTGTGAATGGCGATGATGGCTTTGAGGCCGGTGGATTTATCGTAACAGAAGACGACCTGCTCGTGTCCGGCGAAGGAAGGGTGACTGAAAACACCTTCGGTTGCGTTCCGGGAAGCCTTTAGGTCTTTGATTTCTAACATCAGGAGAACGGGTTGTGTACCTTTGCTGAAGGGAATTTCAGCGGCGCAAATGTAACCATCTTTTTTGAGGTCGCCAACTGGAGGGTTTCCCATTAATAATGAGATCGTTAGCACTGCTCAACAAGTACCTGATCCGCTACCGCGGACGACTGTTCCTCGGCATCCTATTCGTCGTTTTACAGAATTTCGGGGCTATCTACCCTGCACAAGTAGTCCGGAAATCATTGGATGAGGTGGTTGATTTCCTTTCAACATCTGGAAACGGCTCGGACGCGGGGCTGGCCAACGAAATCAGCAGGCAGGTATTCCATTTCCTGCTACTGATCATCGCCGTGGCGCTGCTCCGGGGCTTACTCATGTTCCTGATGCGGCAAACGATCATCGTAATGTCGCGCAAGGTCGAGTTCGACCTGAAGAACGACCTGTTCAGGCAATATCAACGGCTCAATACCTCTTTCTACAGACGTAACAATACGGGCGACCTCATGAACCGTATTTCAGAGGATATCGGCAGAGTGAGGATGTACATCGGCCCGGCCATCATGTATTCCATCAACCTGCTGGCGCTATTCGTCATCGTCACCGCTATCATGTACCATGTGAACAGCACTCTCACACTTTACGTGCTGGCTCCCCTGCCCTTCCTGTCCATTTCCATCTATCTGGTGAGTGATGTGATGAATCGCAGAGGCGAACAAGTGCAGGAACAGCAAAGCCGGTTGAGCACGTTCGTGCAAGAAGCATTCAGCGGAATCAGGGTGCTGAAGGCTTTTGCCAAGGAGGACGCTTTCACGCAGGAGTTCGCATCAGAGAGCGATGATTACTTGAAAAAGAACATGGACCTGGTGCGTGTGAATGCGTTGTTCTACCCTCTCATGCTGCTCCTGGTAGGATGCAGCACACTGCTTGTCGTCTACATCGGAGGAAGGGAAGTGATTGCCGGTAGAGCTACGGCTGGTAACATTGCCGAGTTCATCATCTACGTCAACATGCTCACTTGGCCGGTCGCATCACTTGGGTGGGTCACCTCCATCATCCAGCGAGCAGCCGCATCGCAGGAGCGGATCAACGAATTCATGCTCCTCGAGCCCGAGATCGTCTCCGTCGACAATGAGCCTGTCCAGCTGATTGGTCACGTGCAATTCCGGAACGTCAGTTTCACTTATCCTGAAAGCGGCATCTGCGCATTGAAGGATGTAAGTTTCGATTTACCTTCCGGTACTTCTTTGGCTGTGCTGGGGCGGACCGGCTCCGGAAAATCGACCATCGCGCAGTTGTTGCTGAGAATGTACGATCCCGATTCCGGCGAAATACTCATCGACGGACGGCCACTGAAGGAATTACCGCTGAGCAGTCTGCGCGGACAGATCGGCTACGTGCCGCAGGATGTTTTCCTTTTCAGCGATACCATCTCCAATAATATTTCCTTCGGGCTTTCTTCGGAAACGGCTTCCGAACAAGATTTAAAAAGGACAATAGCAGATGCTGCAGAAGCTGCAGTGATTGCCGACAACATCCGGGAATTCCCGGACGGATTCGAGACCATGTTAGGCGAGCGAGGCATCACGCTGAGCGGTGGACAAAAGCAGCGGGTCTCGATTGCAAGAGCCCTCATCCGAAACCCACGCATCTTGGTTTTCGACGATTGCCTGAGTGCGGTGGATACGAGAACCGAAGAGGCGATTCACCAAGAACTAAAAAAAGCGACGGGCAACCGCACCGCCTTGTTCATCAGTCATCGTGTCTCTGCCACCAAGAACACGGAGCGCATCATTTTTCTGGAGAACGGAAGCATTGTTGAAGAAGGCACACACCTTTCCTTGCTGAAGCAGAAAGGTCCCTACTACGCTTTATACAAGCGTCAGCTCATGGAAGAGAAGTCCAACCAGGCGGAAGAGGCCTGATGGGAATCGATCATTGATTAGACAAGTTGAATCAGAAAGGCTGACTGTCGTCAGGCAGGTCGTTCATCCTTGAGCTGACGATGATGCGGTTGCTTTGATAATCCGTAACGCTGCCACCGGGTGCCGAAGGCATTTCGGAATAGTCAAGATCCGTGAACTTGGCCAAGTGATCGATGAATTTCAACTTGACGGTATCCAAGGCTCCGTTACGGTGCTTGGCGATGATGACCTCGGCCACACCACGCGTCGGATTGTTATCCTCATCGAATTCCATACCGTAGTATTCAGGACGATAGATGAACAACACCATGTCCGCATCCTGTTCGATGGCACCTGATTCGCGAAGGTCGCTGAGCTGAGGACG
>JBJTRB010000324.1:0-3133 GCA_046075925.1 Bacteroidota bacterium
GATCAATCTGTCAGAAACCGGATTCGGATAAACTGACCACGGCTCGTTGTTCAAGGAAGATCTCATGGCAGGAGAAGCGGTGGACTGCTGAGGCGCGGCAAAAGAAGTGGTTCCCGACAACCAGAGCACAGCATTGATGAACAGCTTCTGATGTGAGCCGCTTACAGCTGTCTTGTAGGAAGAATAGAGCACATCGTTACTATCGCCTGTACCATCATCGGACGGAGAACTGTCAGCTATTCCGCAAACACGACCACTTCCATAGGTAGCGGACACGAACATGACGTTGGTCGTACCGGTGTTGGATACACCGGTCTTATAGATCAATCCGGTTACGGAGGAATTGGCTGTACGATTCAAGGTCATACTGTTTCCACTATCGTACTTGAGGCCAGTAACGTTTCCTGCCGGGCCTTTCAGGATCGCGTTGGTAGTAAGCGGAGCTAGATTCGAAGTCGTTTGAGAATAACTTACCGCATCGAAAGTGAAACCGAAAGGGTTGTTAAGAACCGGATTCACATTGAAAAAGTCATTCCAAACACGTGGGGCGTCCCAGCCATCGCTATTGCGATCGCTTCCGTAATGATTACCTATGACGAAAAGGCCACCTCCATTCTGAACGAAACTCATCAATGCGGATTTTTGAGCGGTGGTAAATGGGATATTGGGTTCACATACGATATAAACCTTGTAGTTGGACAAGTCCTGCGCATTGGTAGTCACGCCATACGTGATTTGTCCGTTGTAAGGCAGTGTCTCGATCGTGAAACCACGACGTGCCAGATCCATGCCCCAACTCGAAAGTGCACCTTTCCAATACGTCTCAGCGGTGGTAGAAGTGATCCCTGATTGAGCATTCGTAGGAATGCGCTGGGGGTTAGCTTCGTTTCCCGCGCCGGTGACCATTGCGCCAGTGGAGCTGGTTCCGATGTTAAACAGGTCAGCGTCAACGACCCAATCCGCATTTCCCGCCATCTGGGCTTTGGTTGCATCGAACAGAACTTTGGTTTGTGAGAAAGCAGTGACGCTGAGGACTATAGCGAATAGAAAAATCAGGCTTCTTTTCATGACACCAAATTAATGTCTTTGACAGGAATCTACAAGCAAGAAAAAGGGCTTGTCCAGCCTATTTGAATAGTTCTTTTTCCAACAAATCGTCCAATCCATACACATCGTCGCGGAAATTCAGTCCATTCTGATCAACCCAAGCAGTCAAGTAAACGATATAGACTGGGACGCGGCTTTTAAGTGGCACATGCACCTCTTCCCTGTTCTGAAAGTATTGGGAGGTGAGCGAACTCTTCAATGCCATTTCACCATCTGAAATCAGCTCCAATAATCGGAATGGCTCTTCGACACGGATGCATCCATGACTGAATGCCCTGACCCTCCTCCCGAAAAGATCTTTTGCTGGGGTATCGTGCAAGTACATGTCAAAATTATTTGGAAAGAGAAACTTGATCCGACCAAGTGGATTCCAGGGACCAGGCGTCTGGCGCACATCGTATGGAAATCGGTCGACATCCACCGTGTCCCAGTCAACGGACGACTGAATGACACGAGGAGGTCGTGTTCGAGTAACCACTTCATAATGTTGCCTACCGACACGTTCTGGGTCCTGTTGGAACTCCGGCACCAGCTCTTCCTCCAGAATGGATTTGGGGACGTACCAATATGGATTGAAAACCACCTCTGAAATTTGTCCTGCAAATACAGCGGTAGGGGTTTTGGACTTCCCTACGACAACACCACAAGACCACAACAGGGCATCAGCATGAAAATACCCCAAGCGAAAATCAGGGACATTCACCACGATGAATCTGCCAGTATCTGCGTCGGGCAGCCACCTGCACCGTTCCAGGTTGATCAATAATTGACGGACTCTTTCTTTCGGAGGGACATTCAACGCTTCAAGGGTCTCCCGATTCAACTCACTTTCATCGCCTAGCCCATGGCGTAGACGGAAATGCCGGATAGCAGCCGAGAGCGCACCCGGTCCGTATGCGCTTTCATCCAGATCACCCAATTGAATGAATCTATTTCTCAAGATTGACAATTTGGCTGAGTCGCATACTACCTCCAGTGGTCGATTCACATTCAACGGCTGTTCCCAGAACGATCCATTAACCGCTAGCAAGCGTCTTATTTGTTCGACCATCCATCCATACTGAACATGCAATGGATTGAAATTCTCTGCCGACAAACTATCAGATAAAAACCGTTGCAAGGTCGAAGCCATTTCCATCCTTCGATCCGGCAAGAACCATTGCAATTCGTGCCTGGTCTTATCCGGAAGTCCCCGAAAAACGATTTGAGCATATTCAAACCAGGCGAGAGTCAAACCGACTTCCAATGCAATTAATCGTTCTGATGGCCGATCTACAGGAAAGACCCGAAGCATTTCATCCATCATACTCGAAATAGAGTCGGCATGCAACTTTTCAGGGTCTACGCCTTGCGACTCGGCATCGTGCAGTTTTGAAAGGAACGACTTGGCTGCAAATGAAAATCCAGAAGGCCGAATCCAAACGTAGTCGAATCCATTGTCACGATAAAATCGGTGCGCAAGTCGAGAATTAGGAGCATCTGGCATTGAAGCCAAACATTGGAGAATTCCGACAGAATCCGGAGAAAACCTTAGTGGTAATTCTACCTTAGCTTCCGAGTTTAACGCTGAATTGACGATTGTCGGTTTACGATTGTTTTCGCAACCGAAAATCGCCAGGACACAAAGAATGAAAAGAGCTTTTTTTCTAACGCCATTGGCAAACAAAAAGTCTAGTGAGCGATACAAAGAAAACATTGAACATGAAGTAACCTTGACTGAAATTATCCTGCGAAATCATCCCATGGATCGGATTCTTCTTCGTCCCGAAACAACCTTTCGTTCACGTTGGCGATTTCCCCCTCCACTGAGATTTTTGCATCGGGATGGGTCATCTTGGAAAAGAACTCTTCTTCCCAGGTAGCCAGATCGTCATCGAGAGTGATACTTTCGTCGCCAGTGCCGATGATGAAATACGGATCGCTGTAGGGCTCTCCGCCAAGCTCCATCATATCACTGCCAGAAACACCGATGAGTATCCGGTCGACGGTAATTTCCAAATCGGATGAACGGCGCCCAATCGAATCC
>JBJTRB010000325.1:0-8487 GCA_046075925.1 Bacteroidota bacterium
AGAGTGCCCACCAGGCCAAGTACAAAGATTACCTGGATAAAGCCAAAGTGGCTTATCAACGAGATAATCTCGATCAAGCAGACCGCTATATTGAATCGGCTTTGGCGTATCAGCAGGCTCAGTCATCCTACATACCTTCTGCATCAGAGGCTGTATCCATGCGCAAGGCCATTCTGCAGAAGCGATATGATCTCTTGATTGATTCTGGCCGACAACTCGCCAGTCAGCGCAATGATCGCGAAGCAGTAAGCAAGTTGTTGCAAGCCGATGAATTGCAACGCAGAGAAGGATTGACGCGATCGGATGATTACGTGCGTTTGATCCGAGCAAGCGGTCGGCCGTTGTTCATGGACCAGGCCACACTGGCAAAACAGTCTGTACGCAACAATGACCTGGCGCGTGCACGTTCGCAAGCCAAAGACCTGCGTGATGCGCTGGTGCGTTACGAGTTGAGTACCGATTCAACCGCTGTGGCTGCTTTGAATGAAGTCAACTCGATGATTTTTTCACAGGAGTGTGCCAATGCCCAGAAATCACTGGACGATTTTGCCTCGCAAGCGGGTGATGCGTTCGACAAGCGGGACTTTCTCCTTGAAGAAGAGCTGATCAGAAAGGCGTTGGCCATTTCCGAGCGGGAACAAGATTGCCGACTGAACGAAGGTAATTTGCGGGCCTCTCTGGATACGATACGTCCGGCAGTATCCTATCAACGTACCATCCAGCAGGTCCTGGACCTTCAGTCGAAAGGTCGCGCAGCTGAAGCGTACGATGCTTATGCAAAAGCCGCCAGACAGTTCAGCGAAAACGGCATCAGCCGCTTCGGGCTCCAGCATCAGGATGTCGATACGTTCGGTTATAATCGTTGCAACGACGCGTTCATGGATTATCTGGTTAGCATCCACATCGATCGGAAGGAATACGACCAGGCTCTTGCTGTTTTCCGCAACATCCTCACACGGAATGGAGGGAAGGTGGCTTCCTACATGAACCGGACACTGATGCGTTTGGGTACCGAACTAGGCGTAAGGGATAAGCGTTCAGGCGCAGCGACCTCCTGGAAATCCGGGGCGCTTCAGTACACCAATGGCGACAAGCGGCTTCGTCCTTTGGAAAAAGGGTATAAGCAGGGTTGGAAGAAAGGCAATTAAAGGCGACTTCCTGCCTCCAATTTCACTATTTTTGGGGTATAACAAGAGTGTTTCATGCTTCAACTTGCTACCCTGCGCGAACGCACCGATCACGTTTTGGAACGGTTGTCGGTCAAGAATGTCGACGCCAAACCGGTCGTAGATCGTGTACTTGGCATCGATGAGAACCGTCGTAAAGTTCAGACTGAACTGGATCAACTGCTGAACCAGCAGAATACTATCGCCAAACAGGTCGGTGAACTGTATAAGACCGGCAAGAAAGCGGAGGGCGACGATCTGAAGAACAAAAGCGCAGCGTTAAAACAAACGGTCGCCGAGTTGTCGGACCGTCTCACTGCGTTGGAGCAAGAGTTGAACGAAGAGCTGGTGAAGCTCCCCAATATGCCATCCGAACGCGTTCCTCGCGGACGTACGCCTGAAGATAACGAGGTGGTGCACCAAGAAGGAAATCTGCCGGCTTTGTCGGACGATGCCAAACCGCATTGGGAGATTGCTGCGCAATACGACATCATTGACTTCGAACTCGGAGTGAAGTTGACGGGTGCAGGTTTTCCTGTTTACAAAGGAAAAGGTGCGCGATTGCAGCGTGCGTTGATCAATTACTTCCTGGATAAGGCGGGCGAAGCCGGTTACAAGGAAGTGCAACCGCCTATTCTGGTCAATAAGGATTCAGGCTATGGTACCGGTCAGTTGCCGGATAAGGATGCTCAGATGTACCATGTCCAATTGGATGAATTTTACCTCATCCCTACGGCCGAAGTACCCGTCACCAATATCTTCCGTGATGTCATCCTGAAATCCGATGAGTTGCCTGTCAAGCTTTGTGCTTATACACCTTGCTTCCGTCGTGAGGCAGGAAGTTATGGTAAGGATGTGCGTGGATTGAATCGACTGCATCAGTTCGACAAGGTGGAAATCGTTCAAGTGCAGCATCCGGACAAGTCCTACGACACGCTGGATGAAATGGTCGAGCACGTGGCAGGTCTGCTACGTTCCCTGCAGTTGCCATTCCGCATCCTGCGACTTTGCGGCGGTGACATGTCTTTTTCTTCTGCGCTTACCTATGACTTCGAAGTCTATTCTGCCGCCCAGAAGAAATGGCTCGAGGTGAGTTCCGTCTCGAACTTCGAGACCTTCCAGGCCAATCGTATGAAACTCCGTTTCCGTTCAGGAACCGACAAGCCTTCACTGGCTCATACCCTGAATGGAAGTGCCTTGGCATTGCCTCGCATCGTGGCTGCTCTATTGGAAAATAATCAGACACCCGAAGGCGTTATACTTCCTGACGCCATCCGTAGCTATACTGGTTTCGACAGAATCGCTTGATCCGTTCACACTTCTTCCGCAAAGTCAATCGGACGATCCGTTTCTCGGTCACGTCCTGTTCGGTCTTTGTCGCAGTAGTTCTCCTGTTGTTTTCATCAGATCAGCTTCACGCGCAACAGCAGGTCGATCGCTCTTTGGCCGATCAGTATTTCAATACCGGCGAATACGAAAAGGCGGCCGAGTCGTACGACAAATTGATGGATAAAGATCCATTCGGCATTTACCCCAACTATTTCAAGTCGTTATTATCCATTCGGGATTACGAAGCGGCAGAGAAGCTTGCCAGAAAGATGAGCAAGAAGATGCCATCCCACCTTTCGTATCTGGCGGACATCGGTTATGTGTACCAACAGCAGGGCGACAAGGCGAAAGCACAGGAATACTATGCCAAAGCGTTGAAGTCACTCAAGCCTGATCAGGGAATGGTTTTGATTCTCGCCAATGCTTATGTCGTGCGTCAGGATTGGGAGCATGCCTTGGAGGTATACCAGGAAGGTCAGCGGATGCTGAGTAATACCTACGGTTTCCACTTTGAAACGGCTGAAGCGTATTATCAGAAGGGCGATATCCAGAAGATGGTCGACGAATACCTGGAGGCGGTCAGTGAGAACGACATGAATCAGCAATCGGTTCAGAATATCCTTCAGGCGCGGATCGGATACGACCCGGAGAATGGCAGAAGCGATGTATTGCGTACGTCACTGCTGCGTCGGATTCAACGTGATCCGTCTCAGACTGTCTTTTCCGAAATGCTCATCTGGCTTTTCATTCAGCAGAAGGATTTCGAATCGGCCTCCATCCAGGCCAAGGCGTTGGATAAGCGCCTCAAGGAGGATGGCTCCCGCCTGCTCAGTATCGCCTCGATGGCTGCTGCCAATCAGCAATACGATGTCGCCATACGCTGTTACCAGTATGTCATAGCGAAAGGTGCCGATGCACCCAATTACATCACTGCACGGATGGAGCTGTTGAATGTTTCTAATCGTAAACTCACCGAAAGCAATACGTTCACTCCGGCTGACCTGGTTCAGTTGGAAAAGGATTATCTCGTTGCACTTTACGAGTTGGGTAGGACAGCCCGTACGGCTGGAATGATGCGCGGCTTGGCTCACCTTCGTGCATTTTACCTCGATGGCATCGATAGTGCAATCGCTGATTTGGACGAAGCGATTGAGTTGCCAGGAATAAGCAGGCAGGTGCAGGCAGAGTGCAAGTTGGAGCTGGCGGATATTCTGTTGTTCACCGGAAACGTGTGGGATTCCGATCTGCTTTATGCTCAAGTGGACAAGGATTTCAAGAACGACCCGCTTGGACAGGAAGCGAAATTCCGTAGTGCCCGTTTGGATTATTTCCGCGGCGACTTTTTGTGGGCGCAAGCGCAATTGGATGTGCTGAAGTCAGCCACCAGCCAGTTGATCGCCAACGATGCTCTTGCCTTGTCGTTGCTCATCTCGGACAATATGGGACTCGATTCTTCGACCGAAGCGTTGACACTTTATTCGAAAGCCGATCTGTTCAAGTACCGCAATAGGAACGAAGAGGCTTTGGGTATGCTCGATTCCTTGCTGGCTGCTTATCCAGATCATTCTCTGCGTGACGACGCTTGGTTTCTTATGGCTCAGATCATGGATTCAAAGCGCGACTGGGCTTCCGAAGATTCTCTCTATCGCAAAATAGTCGACATGGGAGAAGAGAGCGTATTGGCCGATGATGCGTTGTATCGTCGCGCCATGCTGCATGAAGATAAAATGGCAGACAAGGCGAAAGCCATGGAACTGTATCAGGATCTGATCACCAAGTTTCCAGGAAGTCTTTTCGTCGTGGATGCTCGAAAAAGATTCAGGTCGTTACGTGGCGACCTCTCGAACTGAGCCGTATGATCGTATACAATGTGACCGTCAATGTCGACGATGACATCCACGAAGAATGGCTTCGCTGGATGAAGGAGGTGCATATCCCTGATGTGATGCGCACAGGCATGTTCCTGGATAACCGCATGTTGAAAATGCTGGTGGAGGAAGAAATGGGCGGTCAGACGTATGCTTTCCAATACACCTGCAAGGACATGGACACGTTCCGTCGGTATGAATCCGAATTTGCTCCGGCTTTGCGTGAAGATGTCATTCGACGCTACACCGGTAAGTTCGTTGCCTTCAGAACCCTGTTGGAGGTAGTCTGAACCGACCCAAGACCACTTTCGTGAACAGACATCCCGTAAAAGCAAAAAAGCACCTCGGACAGCATTTTCTGAATGATGACCAAGCTGCCTCGGCTATTGTAGATGCTCTATCCGGCCATGGCGGATACGCGCATGTTTTAGAAATCGGTCCGGGTACGGGTGTGTTAAGTCGCTTGCTTTTTGCTCAATCCGCGTATGCTGTTTTTCTGATCGATATCGATACTGAATCGATTGTCTATCTTAAAAAAGAGTTTCCGGATCATGCTGACAGGGTGATTGAAGGCGATTTTCTGACGTTCGATCCTGACCGTGTTTTTTCAAGTAGTTTCGCCGTGATCGGTAATTTCCCTTACAATATTTCCTCACAGATCATGTTCAGGATCCTGGAGTTGCGCGATCGTGTACCCGAAGTGGTCGGCATGTTCCAGAAGGAAGTCGCGGAACGTATCGCAAGCGGACCGGGCAATCGCGATTACGGAATTTTGAGTGTCCTGCTTCAGGCCTATTTCGATGTGGAGTTGCTGTTCGGGTTGGATGAGCATGCATTCACGCCTCCGCCTAAGGTGAAATCCGCCGTGATCCGCTGCAGGAGAAAAATCGGTTTTGAATTACCGTGCGACCCTGTATTGTTCAAAAAGACCGTTAAGGCCGCATTCAACCAGCGTCGGAAAACGCTCCGGAATGCGCTCTCCGTCCTGCTTCCGAAGGATCAGATGGAAGGCCTGCCATTCCTGGAACTCCGCGCTGAGGCATTGCATTGGTCGCAGTTCGTAGAGCTGACCAACGCCATCAGTCAACGCTTGTGACGCTGATGAATATCCTACCTTTGCTACATGCGTATTCTTTTCATTGATACGGTACATCCGGTTTTATGGGAAGGGCTTGTCGACGATGGACATCAGTGCATCGACGCGACGCGTCATACACGAGAGCAGATTGTACAATCCTTGAAGGATATACATGGTGTCGTTATCCGCAGTAGGATTCGAATGGATAAAGAGTTCCTGGACGCTGCTGTAGATCTCCGCTTCATTGCTCGCAGCGGAGCCGGTATGGAGAATATCGATTTGCCCTATGCAGCTGCTAAAAACGTCCATTGCATCAATTCTCCGGAAGGTAATCGGGACGCGGTGGGCGAGCATGCCTTGGGTATGCTGCTGATGTTGATGAACCGATTGGGTCGTGCTGATCGTGAAGTGCGTAACGGGTTATGGCGAAGAGAAGAGAACAGAGGAGATGAATTGGAAGGAAAGACCGTGGCCCTTATCGGTTACGGTACCATGGGACGCGCCTTTGCCCGCCGGTTGTCCGGTTTCGGATGCAAGGTGATCGCCTATGATAAATACTTACAAGCTTGGCCGGATGCATTTGCACGACGGGCAGAAATGGCTGAGGTGTTTGAGCGTGCTGATGTGATCAGCCTGCACGTACCGCTTACGGAGGAAACCCGTATGCTGGTGGATGCCGACTATCTTTCACGATTCAGCAAACCGCTTCGTGTAATCAATACCGCCAGAGGTGGTTGTCTTTCGTTGGATGCACTCGCCGCTGCCATGCAAACCGGCAAAGTGATCGGCGCGTGCTTGGATGTGCTGGAATACGAAGACAGTTCTTTCGAACAGTTCACGTTGGATCATGCAGCCGAACTACCGGCTTGGCGCTACCTGATCGGTAGCGATGATGTGGTTTTGTCTCCTCACATCGCAGGATGGAGCAAGGAGTCGTATCGCAAATTATCCGAAGTCTTGTTGTCAAAAATCCGCGCAGCGTTCAACTAGCGGCAAAGCGTCAATTTTCTTTGATCACCACCTGGGCAGTCTGTCGGCTGCGCTGCTCCAGCAGGATGGTCTTTCCTTTGGTGAGCTGTTCGATGGTGGATGGATAATAATGGCGTACGGTGATCAGTCGCAGGTGCTCGTTGTAAAGCACCTTGAACTCTTTTGAAATCTCGTCCACCAGCGAAGGGACCTTCATCGGGTCGTTGTCGGCACAAATGGAAAAGCTGATAGCTGAGTTCTGCATCATGTTTATTTTCACACGGTGCTTGGCAAACAAGGCGAAAATCCCGCTCAAGTTTTCTTCAGCTATGAAGGAGAAGTCTTTTGAGGAGATGGAGAAAAGGATTTGGTCCGACTTGAATATAAAGCACGGTACAAGCGGCTTGGTTCCGGCGAAATCGCCCACCTGTGTTCCCTTGTCTTCCGGAGCCATGAAAGAGGCAACGCGTAATGGAATCCGCTTGTTCTCGAGCGGCTTGATCGTTTTTGGATGTATGACCGTGGCGCCGTAGTAGGTCAGTTCAATGGCGTCACGGTAGCTGAGCTGTTCCAACTTTACAGCATCGTCGTAGAATTTCGGATCGGCACTCAGGATTCCGGGCACGTCTTTCCATACGACCATTTCCTTAGCATCCATGCAATGTGCGAAGATGGCAGCAGTATAATCCGATCCTTCGCGACCCAGTGTGGTGGTGAAATTCTCGGAGGTGGAGCCGATGAATCCCTGCGTCAGCACAATCGGCGAACTTTTGAAAAGGCTGGATACTTTTTCGGGGATCAGTTTTCCGGAAAGCGACCAGTCGATTTTCCCTTCACGGTAGGTGTTGTCCGTCATCAAGACATCCCGCACATCCAACAGCTGGTTGGAAATCCCTTGCAGCAGGAGGTAGTGATGGATGATGGTGGTCGATAGCAGTTCTCCCTGACTGACAATCTGGTCGTACGACCAGTTGAATCCTCTTGTAGGCGCTTCTTCTGCAATCCATTCTATCTCTACAAAACTCCTTTCGGTGTCCGTTCTTACAGCATGTTCTTTAGGAAATCCCAACGTATCGATTATCTCCTTGTGATAATCGCGAACCACTTGCAATCGCTCTTTCCACTTGCCATCTCCGGAAACGTAGGAATGTACAACCGCTTCCAGGGCATTGGTCGTTTTGCCCATGGCAGACACCACGACAACCAGCTGTTCCTTGTTGAACATGCCGAGAATGGAAACTACGTTTCTGACTGCTGCCGCATCCTTGACAGATGCTCCTCCGAACTTGAAGACTCTCATGCTGTAAATTTACTCAACACTTCAATCAGCTCCTTCTGTTTTTTCAATCTGAACCCAGCTGATGAACAACCGATATCCCAATGAAAGGATCACAGCGCCAATGAAAAGCCCGATGATGCCGGATAGCAGGAATCCGCCAATCGATCCCAGAAAGATGACAGCGGTAGGTACCGGGGCTCCCTTGGATAAAAATACCGGTTTTAGGATGTTGTCTGAAAACATGACAACGACACACCAGAGGGTCAGCACGATAGCTCCTGCCGTACTCATGGCTGTAAAGGCATAGATGATGACTGGAATCGCTACAAGGAAAGTGCCTAATTGGACGATGCACAACACCAGACAAAGCAGACTGAGTGGTCCGGCGAAAGGGACACCTGCAATGTAGAGTCCGGCTCCCAGCGCCACTGCCTGGATGAAAGCTACACCGATGATGCCTCGTGCTACGTTTCGTACTGTCTTTTCTGCGATAGCGGAGAAATCTCGTCCCCGGTCCGAAAGTATTTTTTGGAAAAAAGATGCGGAGAAATTTCTCGCTTCACGATTGTACATGAGCAGTATGCCTGCGAAAAGGATCGAGCATAAGAACTGGAAGAACTGAAAACTCATTCTTCCCGCGGTAGTGCCCAGCCAGGTCACTACGTTCATGGTACCCGACGGATATCGATCGATCAGGTCGGTCAGGTTGTGCGATGCCAACGTCCAGGCTTCGTGAAGCGACTTCCCGATTACAGGCCAATCCGCAACCGATGCGGGCGGGGGAGGAATATGTAGATT
>JBJTRB010000326.1:0-2893 GCA_046075925.1 Bacteroidota bacterium
GTCGTTGCAGTGAAGCCTGAGACTGCGATCTTGCTAAGCGCGATCTTGTTTGGGCTCAGCAAGCCCACGACTGCAACGAGCAAGCTCTTTCTGTCCTCGAGTGGCAGGGGATGCTTGCTGGCAGCACCTAAGGAAGTCGCATTCTTGAACTTGCCCTTGTCCTTGTCCTTATATTTTTCCTTATCCTTTTTGGCAGCGCTTGACTATTGCAACCAAGCGCTTGTAAAATACAAGGATGAAGAAACCGTTTGGCTCGCATCCGGATACATGTTTCCTCTTGGACGAAATGAAAAGCTTCCGTCTACCTTTTTCTTGCCTACACTTTCCTGTTGGGGTTGGTGCACCTGGAGAAGAGCCTGGAATAAATTCAATGCAGATGCGAGTGGTATGCTTAGGTTCATTGAAGAAAACGGATTGACCAGTCGATTCGACCTTCACTCCTCCTACCCTTACACCGAAATGCTTCGTTTGAGAGCCGCCGATGTCAACCAATCTTGGGATGTTTGCTGGTACGCATCTTTCTTTCTCGGGAACGGACTCTGCCTTTACCCGGGTATTTCTCTGGTTGAAAACATCGGTATGGATGGAAGCGGGACACACTGGACCGGGCTTGGAACGCTTACCGGGGACATCAGTAAACGCAGAACGGCCGGCTGGATTTTCCCTGAAGCGATTTCTTCAGACGATTTCATTCAAAAAAGGCTTGAAAAAACCCTTAAAAAGGAGTTTTATCCTGGAAGAATCCGTTCGTTTTTACGTAAATTGAAAAACAGGATGTCAATTGCTTTCTAAATTTGAATCGATCTGAAATGATAAGGCTCTTACGTCGACTGTTTTTCAAAAAACCGGATTCAGCAACGCTGCGAAAGCGGATACTATCACAGTATCCGGATTCAGTTGTGATACCGGAAACCACACGGCTGGAAAATTTCGAGTTGGAGATTCGGAGTGCGGCCAAAGGCAAAAACAGATTTGTTGTCGGAGAGGGTTGTGTATTGTCAGGTCGATTTGTTTTGGAAAGCGATAAAAGTCAAATCGTGATCGGTTCCAATACATTCATTGGTGGAGGCTTATTCATTGCCTTGGAAAAAATCACAATCGGCTCCAACGTCATGTTCTCTTGGGGGTGTACTGTCACGGATAATGATGCACATTCATTGATTTCCAATGAAAGAAAGGACGATGTAACCAGTTGGAAGTCGGATTTGGAGCAAGGAACCCCGGGCAGAAATAAGAATTGGAATAATGTACCTGTGGCTCCTATTAAAATCGGTGATGATTCTTGGATAGGTTTCAACAGTATCTTGCTGAAAGGCGTTTCGCTAGGGAAAGGTTGTGTAGTCGGTGCCGGAAGCGTGGTCACAAAAAGCTTTCCTGAATACAACGTACTGGCAGGGAATCCTGCACGGTTCATTAAAACAACAACTTGAACACAGCGTTCATGAATTGGGAGGACACCATTCTTTATTTGCGGTCTACGGCCTACTACCGTGAACTACTCAGGGATTCCTATCTGGATGCAGATCTTGTGGGAAACGCCAAACGATTCGAAGAGTCAGGTGAATTCAAGGAAACACTGAGACAAATCAAAATTCATCATCCAACGGGAAATAGGTTGCTTGATGTTGGAGCAGGAAATGGCATTGCATCGGTGGCATTTGCAAAAAATGGATTTTCGGTCACTGCGCTTGAGCCGGACCCCAGCGAAACCGTGGGAGCCAAGGCCATTCAAAAGCTGGCAGACGAGTTGTCGTCTCTGCAAATGGTGGTTGTCCAGGGCGTTGCAGAGAAAATGCCTTTCGACAAGGAAGTTTTCGATATCGTATATGTACGACAGGCCATGCACCATGCAGCAGACCTGAACCGGTTCTTGATGGAATGTGCCAGGGTCTTAAAGCCGGGAGGAATTCTGTTCACTGTCAGGGATCATGTCATCTATAACCATAAAGACAAAGAGCGCTTTTTGAAAGAGCATCCATTGCATAAGTATTATGGCGGGGAAAACGCTTTCACGGACCCTCAATACCGACATGCCATCGAAGCCTCTGGATTGCAGATCACCGATGTCCTACGGCATTTCGATTCGATCATCAATTATTTTCCTCTATCAACTGAAGATTTATCCGGGCTGAAAGGCAAATTCAATAAGCAACTCAATAACCGACTTCAGCATAAAATCGGTTTTTTTGCCGGATTTAGGCCTTTTAGGTACATTTACCAGAAAGCCATATCAGTTAGATTCGGAGGCCCGTTAGATGAAAAAAGGATTCCTGGTCGGCTCTATAGTTACATCGCCAGGAAGCCACTGATTTCATCCAATCACTCCAGCAAGCCATGAACATACTCATAACAGGAGGAGCCGGTTTCGTTGGTTCTCACTTGTCCGCTCTTCTCCTTTCGAATGGCCACTCAGTGGCCATCGTAGACAACTTTTCTTATGGCAGAAGAAGTCTGCTACCGACTTCGGATCGATTGCAAGTCTTGGAAGGAGACATTCTCGATGCAGATTTCCTTTCCAAAGCTTTTAGTTCCGTATCTCCGGATCTGATCTTTCATCTTGCTGCCATTCACCATATCCCGACCTGTGAAAACAATCCGGCCGTCGCTCTTCGAGTGAACATAGAAGGGACGCAGCGCGTGGTGGAATCGGCTATTGCAGCTAATGTCCCGAAAATCGTTTTCGCCTCCAGCGGTGCCGTGTATGATATCGTCGATAGCCCATTGATGGAGGATACCACTCCGGCAGTTGCTCACGACATCTATAGCATCACCAAGCTGAGTGGAGAATTTCTGCTTCGCTTACAAGCAGAACGTGGACGTATTAAAGCGGTCGCTTGCCGTTTGTTCAACACTGTCGGAAGTCATGAGACCAACGAACATCTGGTCCCGGATA
>JBJTRB010000327.1:0-19096 GCA_046075925.1 Bacteroidota bacterium
CTCTGACCCCCGCCAATCCGAACAGGTTGTACCTGGCGTGCGAGGACATGCGCTTTTTCCGTTCGGATGATCTGGGCGCTACGGTACAGCAACTGACCGATCCGACGGACGCAAACTTTTATGGGTATTACGATGCCGTCCTTTCCGCCTCGCCAACCAATCAGGATATGGTCATGTGCGGCGGACAGAACATAGCGCAATCATTCGATGGCGGTGTGACATGGAATCAGGTTGGCACCAATGTGCATCCGGATCAGCATTATCTGGAACATCAGCCTGGAAGTGGCAATGTCATTTACTCGTGTAACGATGGTGGCATCTACCGCAGCTCCTCCGTCGGTTCGGGATGGCAGGATATAAGCGCAAACCTATGTATCAAGCAGTATTATCGGATGGCTCAATCGGTATCCAACCCGGGAATCATTTTCGCTGGAGCGCAGGATAATGGAACGGATCGGCTGGTCTCCGGATCCTGGACGCATGTATTGGGCGGTGACGGAATGGATTGCATGGTGGATCCTGCCAACGACCAGACTGTATATGCTTCCTATCAGAACGGCGCGATGTACCGTTCGTATAATCGTGGCACCAATTTCACCGATATTGCTCCTTCCAGCGGAGCATGGGTGACTCCTTTCGCCATGCATCCGGTGAACTCATCCACCATCTATGCCGGCTGTGAAAAAGTGTATCGATCCAACGATCGCGGAAACACGTGGGACACGTTGTCCGGAGCCATTTTCAATGATAACATCGTGTCAATGGAGGTTGCATCAGCCGACCCCGATCATATCTATGCTGCCACCTATGATCAGATTTTTCATACACCGGATGGAGGTTTGACTTGGAACAATATATCATCCGGATTACCAATAGGCGGAGCTGCCATCACGGCTATCGCGACATCGCATATTGATCCGATGAAGGTATGGGTCACTTTCTCCGGCTATCTAACCGGTTCGAAAGTGTTTTATTCAATCAATGGAGGAATGAACTGGTCGAACGTGTCGGGCACCTTGCCCAACGTGCCGGTCAACTGTATCATTTCGCAGCGCAACAGTCCGGATGCTCTTTATATCGGTACGGACATGGGTGTATTTTATTCCGATTCCACCCTTTCGGACTGGGAGCCCTTCATCGATGGACTTCCCAATGTGATCGTTTCCGATTTGGATATCCATTATTCCACAGGTAAAATCAGGTCTGCCACGTACGGTCGCGGTATTTGGGAGTCGGATTTGTACGTACCTGTTTCAACCGGATTGGAAAGTTGGTCAGCCACTACTGCTGCGTCTTGTTTTCCGAATCCGGCATCCATCCGAACCACTTTGCGCTTTCCCTCTTTTCTTCCCGGCGACAAGCTGGTGATATACGATGCAGTAGGTCGTCAGGTGAAGGAGTCAACCATTCAGGCGGTGGAAACGGTGATTGATTTGTCGGATTTTCGATCCGGTGTTTATCAGTTACAAGTCGTTCGAACTGAAAAATCCATTCAAAGCGTGCGACTGGTCCGGCAGTAAATGAAAAGGCCCCTTATCGGGGCCATTGATCAGTATTCATCTTCGTTGAAGAAGAAGTCGTCTTTGGTAGGATAGTCGGGCCAGATTTCCTCGATGCTTTCATAGGCTTCGCCCTCGTCCTCGAGTTCTTGTAGGTTCTCGATCACTTCCAACGGAGCTCCGGAACGAATCGCATAATCGATCAGCTCGTCTTTGGTGGCAGGCCAAGGCGCATCTTCCAGGTGTTGTGCCAATTCAAGGGTCCAGTACATAGTTGTCTGTTGGATTATGGGTTGGTTTCAAAGGTTGCAAAAGTAAAAAAATATCCTTCCAACGGACTTCTCTGTGACTTTTATAGAAGTACTCATTTACAAGGGTTTAGATAAGAAGTGCGGCATCAGCTTTTTTCAGGAATCCACGGCGTCTCTCCAGCGTTCAGTTCTTTGCTCAGGCTGCGTGAGAGCACAAACAAGTAATCCGATAATCGGTTCAGGTACTTGATGATCAATGGATCGATGAGTTGTTGGCTGTTCAGATATACGGCATGTCGCTCGGCCCTGCGACAAACGCAGCGTGCTACATGGCAGTAGGAGACGGAGGTGTGTCCGCCTGGCAAAATGAAATTCCGCATCGGCTGTAATTGCTCGTCCATCCGATCCATGGCATCTTCCAAAAGGGTCACGTCGCTTTCATGCAACTTGGGAAGATTCATTTTTGAAGAGCCGTCATCAGCCAGCAACGAGCCGATGGTGAAGAGTCTGTCCTGGATGCGCAGGAGATGTTCGATGTGCCATACGTCGATGTGTTGATCACGCAGCAATCCGATCCAGGAGTTCAATTCGTCAACCGTGCCATAGGTCTCGATGCGCAGATCGTGTTTCGATACGCGCGTACCTCCGATAAGGGAAGTAGTTCCTTCGTCGCCTTTTCTGGTGTAGATTTTCATGATGCGGAGGGAGTATCGGTTAGCCGCGCCTGGCGGATATGTCCGTTCTTCTCGTCTGACTCCACTTTCCCATCCTTGATACGGATGATACGGTGGGCATGACGTGCTATTTCTTCTTCGTGGGTGACCACGATGATGGTGTTGCCCTTTTTATGTATTTCGTCGAACAGCATCATGATCTCCTGCGATGTCTTGGAGTCGAGGTTGCCGGTGGGTTCGTCTGCAAGAATGATGGAGGGGTTGTTCACCAATGCACGGGCAACAGCCACACGTTGACGCTGACCGCCGCTCAATTCATTGGGTTTGTGGTGGGCGCGGTCTGAAAGACCTACATCTTTGAGTGCATCGCCAGCTCGTCGTTCTCGATCTTCCTTCCGGATACCGGCGTAAACAAGTGGCAGGGCCACGTTGTCCAATGCGGTGCTGCGTGGAATGAGGTTGAAGGTCTGGAAGATGAATCCGATTTCCAGATTACGGATATCGGCCAATTCGTTTTCACTCAGCCGTCCCACTTCTTTTCCGTTCAACAAATAGCTGCCTCCGCTGGGCGTGTCCAGGCATCCCAGGATGTTCATCAGTGTCGATTTTCCTGAGCCGGAAGGGCCCATCAGCGCGACGTAATCACCCTTGTCGATTTGCAAGGTGATCGATTGCAAGGCGTTCACCTTTTCGCTGCCGATAGGGTATGCTTTTGATATTTCCTTGAGTTCCAGCAGCGCCATGCCTGATGTTTGAAGCAAAGGTAACCTATTCGTTCGATGTGGTCGGTCAGAATTTCAAGGTGAAATGCTCTTGCCGCCTGCCAGGCTGGAAGAAAAGGATGCCCAATCTGAACAAGTCGATGGACAAAGTCACGTTTCCATGACGACGGATTTCTTCCCAGGCTTGCTCCATATCCCGACTCCAATGGATGTCATCAAAAACCATAACCGATCCGTCGTGGCAGAAGGGGAGTGCCGTTTGGAAATAATCCAGTGTCGGACCGTACCGATGATTTCCATCTACGAACAGGAAGTCGAGTCGGGTCAATTCTTCCAGGGAGGGTAACAATGTGGATGAGAATTCTCCTGCACGTGTCCCGATCGAGCGTGCATTGAATCGCTCGAAGATTTCCTCCGCGATTGCGATGGTTTCGCCAGAGCCCTCAAGGGTGACTACTTTGGATTTCGTATTGGCAGCAGCCAGGTACAGGGAAGTGACGCCGAGCGAAGTTCCCAATTCCAAGATGGTAGCAGGTTGAAATCGATTGACCAGTCGGAATAGCAATTGTCCATACTTGGCCGGAAGCAATTGTCTTGCCGCCAGTTCGCTGATTTTAGTGGGGTATTCCGAGCGCTGAGTGCTTCCGCTTCCGAAATCCGTCACCTGGATCGTCCGACGGTCCTTGAGCAAGCTGTTCCTGATCTTTTCAATGGGTTTGAATGCATAATACGGGGTCGTATCCCGCAACAGGTTATTCACGAAATCGAAAACAAACGGGGAATGCACGCCATGAGGGGTTCTGGCTGTAAAAAGGTAGCGAGCGTACCTGGCGGCGGTAAAGAGGGGTTCCATTGCCTGCTGCTAAGATAATCTACAAAAGAGGTCTTTGAGTGGCATCTGGATAACCTGAACTTGCTAATTTTGCCTCTCCTGAAAAACATACATGACATGAGTGCAATAGCTGATATCCGAGCCCGTCAGATACTCGACTCGCGCGGCAACCCGACGGTGGAAGTCGATGTGGTGACTGAAAACGGAGTAGTAGGCAGGGCCGCGGTTCCCTCCGGTGCCTCTACAGGTGCGCACGAAGCCGTCGAGCTGCGTGATGGCGATGCCAAGCGATACCTCGGCAAAGGCGTCCTCCGGGCCGTGCAGAATGTCAATAAAGCCCTATTGGAGGAATTGAGAGGCCTGCCTGTTTCCGAACAGGCGATGATCGACGCTGCGATGATCAAGTTGGACGGCACTGAAAATAAATCCAACCTGGGTGCGAACGCCATGCTGGGCGTTTCTCTGGCTTGTGCCAAGGCCGCAGCCATCGAATCCGGTCAGCCGCTGTTCCGCTACATCGGCGGGGTGAACGCACGGATTTTACCGGTTCCCATGATGAATATCCTGAACGGCGGCGCACATGCTGATAATGCCATCGACTTCCAGGAATTCATGGTCATGCCGGTGGGCGCTCCCAATTTTTCTGAATCCTTGCGGATGGGTGCCGAAGTGTTTCATCACCTCAAAGCGGTTCTGAAAAAGAAAGGTCTCTCCACCAATGTCGGTGATGAAGGCGGTTTCGCTCCCAACTTCCGATCCAATGAAGAGGCCATCCAATCGGTCATGGATGCCATTGTTGCAGCGGGATACACTCCCGGCAAGGATATGTATATCGCCATGGATGCCGCCTCCACCGAGTTTTATGATGCAGCTACGGGTAAATACGTTTTCAAGAAATCGACAGGCGACAGTCTGACTTCCGCCCAGATGGTTGATTTCTGGGCCGACTGGGTCGGAAAGTATCCGATTGTTTCCATTGAAGACGGACTGGCCGAAGACGACTGGGACGGATGGAAGCTCTTGACGGATCTTTTGGGCGAGAAGGTGCAATTGGTTGGCGATGATTTGTTCGTCACCAACGTGAAAAGGCTGGGAACAGGAGTCGAAAAAGGCATTGCTAATTCCATACTGGTAAAGGTCAATCAAATCGGCACCTTGACAGAGACGATCCAGGCAGTCGAACTGGCCCACCGGAACGGTTATACCTCCGTCATGAGCCATCGTTCTGGCGAAACCGAGGATAGCACCATTGCTGACCTGGCGGTCGCCTTGGGCACCGGTCAGATCAAAACGGGTTCTGCTTCCAGGTCGGACAGGATCGCCAAGTACAACCAGCTGCTTCGGATCGAAGAAGGGCTTGGAAATGATGCCGTTTTTGGCGGAAAAGAGTTTAAATTTGTCAGAAAGTAAAAAACAACACGTATAGCATTCTGTTAAATATTACGGGATGGACGAAAAAGAATTGCAAGAGAAGTTGGCTTCGGGGGATTATTCCATTTCGCCCCGAAGCGGCAGGCTTCGTAAAAAAACAAAAAAGAAAAAGAAGAAATCACCATTCAGTAAGCGAAAAATCAAGAAGGGAGTTTCCAGAGTATTGTGGATCCTGATGATCATCGCTTTTCTTGCGAGCCTGTTCATTCTCGTTCCGGAAATGAATCAGGACAACTCCAAAAACAAGTGGTACGATTCGAATCAAGGATTCAAGAAACCAAATAAATAATACGTCTTATTACCATTTATCCGTCATGCCAGTGAAAACCGATAAGCTGAAAGAGAAATTCGCCGCCGTCGCCTTGCCGATGGCATCCGACCTGAAGAATTTCATCAAAGAGAATGGCCACCACGTCATCGGTCAGTATACCATTGAGCAGGTGTACAGTGGAATGAAAGGCATGATCGGCATGGTAACCGAGACAAGTAAGCTGGATCCTGAAGAAGGAATCCGCTTTCGCGGCTATAGCATCCCGGAACTTCGCAACAAACTGCCCAAAGCTCCTGGCGATACCGAACCTCTTCCGGAGGGTATTTTTTATCTGATGCTCATCGGTGAGCTTCCTACGGACGAGGATGTGGTCAACGTCTCCAACCAGTGGGCTCGTCGTAGTAATGTTCCTAAGCATGTGTTCGACATGTTGGACAGTCTCCCGGCCAGTACGCATCCGATGACTCAGTTCAGCATGGCTGTAATGGCTTTGCAGACCGAATCATTGTTCGCTGCTGCTTACCGTAAGGGTATAAGTAAAAAAGAGTACTGGGATCCTATGTACGAGGATGTAATGAACCTCATCGCCCGACTTCCGCGTGTTGCAGCGTATATCTATCGCCGTCTTTATAAAAACGGCGTCCACATCGAGCCGGATCCCAAGTTGGATTGGGGCGCCAATTTCGCTCATATGCTCGGTTACGATGAGTACGACTTCAAACGTCTCATGCGTTTATACCTGACCATCCACGCCGATCATGAGGGCGGTAACGTGTCAGCACACTCCACGCATCTAGTCGGATCCGCACTGAGTGATCCTTATCTCTCATTTGCAGCAGGAATGAACGGACTTGCAGGACCGCTTCACGGACTTGCAAACCAGGAAGTGGTTCGTTGGTTGCTGGATATCCGTAATTATTACGATGGTGCTGTTCCAACCAAAGACCAGATCCGCGACTACGTCACCAAGACGATGGAGGAGGGTAAAGTGGTTCCCGGTTATGGACATGCTGTACTGCGTAAGACCGATCCCCGCTTCACCGCTCAGATGGAGTTCGCTGCTACCTACATGCCGGACGATGAAATGTGCCGGATGGTGCGTGATGTGTATGAAGTGGTTCCTCCGATCTTGGATAACATCAAGAAGATCAAAAATCCATGGCCTAACGTGGATGCCCACTCCGGATCCTTGCTGATCCATTACGGTATGACAGAGTATGACTTTTATACCGTGCTTTTCGGAGTGAGTCGTGCGCTCGGTGTACTGGCCTCTCTGTTGTGGGATCGTGCTCTTGGTCACCCGATCGAGCGCCCAGGTTCTGTAACATCCGATTGGATGAAAGCGCAGGCAGCCAAAGCCAGCCAGCACGCTTAAGGTTTACGAGGTCCGGCTTTACCTTGCTTGACGTACTTCAGCGGATATGGAGCAGTTAGCTAAACGTTTGAAGTTCCGACTCGGTCTTCCATTGCCTGGAAGCGCCGCGCAGATCTTGATGGCGCATGAGGAGCGTAAACTCTTTTTCAATTCCAATGCGGTCCCTCAGAATGCCCGTACAAGCAGTGTGCTCATCCTGATTTATCAGGACTCCAATAAATTCTATGTTCCGTTGATCGTGCGACAGCAGGATGGACATGTGCACAGTGGACAGGTTTCTTTCCCTGGCGGAAAGCAAGATCCCTCCGATGCGGATTTGTCAATAACTGCTTTGCGAGAAGCGGAGGAGGAGATAGGTGTTTCTCGTCACGACATCCAGTTGGTCGGTCGGCTTTCGGAGTTCTACATACCGCCCAGCAATTTCATGGTACATCCATTTGTGGGCATTCATTCCGGAGTGCCTGAATTCACTCCTGACTCGCGCGAAGTGGAACGAGTTGTTCCGATCCGGCTGGATCACTTGATGGACGACCAGTACATTGCCAAGCGCGAAATCCCGCTACGAAACGGATTTAAAATTACTGTTCCCGCTTTTTGTATGGAAGGCTTGGTCGTTTGGGGCGCAACAGCGATGATACTCAGTGAGCTGCGCGTGCTGTTGACGGAGCTGGATGGGTGAGTACGGTTTGCGGTTTCCGGTGGGCGGTTTCCGGTTTGCGGTTTGCGGTTGACTTCATAATGCCGCCAACTGCCAACCTCCAACTGCCAACCTCCAACCTCCAACCTCCAACTGCCAACCGCCAACCTATGAAGTACAACCTTCGGTTGACTTCATAATGCCGCCAACCGCCAACCTATGAAGTACAACCCTTGTTTGACTTCATAATGCCGCCAACTGCCAACTGCCAACCGCCAACTGCCAACCTCACCCCTTCCTTTCTCCAATCTGCTGACGCCACATAGCGTAGTAAAGTCCTTTCGATTGAAGTAGCGAATCGTGATTGCCCGATTCGATGATCTTTCCCTTTTCAAGCACGTGAATGGTGTCGGCATGCAAAACGGTGCTTAACCGGTGTGCGATCATCACGGTGATATGCTCCTTTCTCGCTGAAAGTTCCCGTATGGTAGTAGCGATTTCCTCTTCAGTAAGCGAGTCCAGTGAAGAAGTGGCTTCGTCGAACACCAGCACGTTCGGATTGCGCAACAGCGCCCGGGCAATTGAGAGTCGTTGTTTTTCGCCGCCGCTTACTTTGACGCCGCCTTCACCGATTACCGTATCAAGGCCGTTCGAAGCGCGCTCGAGCAATCGCTGGCAAGCCGCCTGATGGAGAACGCGGAAGCAATCTTCATCGGAGGCGTCTGGATTCACGAACAACAGATTCTCCCGTATCGTGCCACTGAACAGCTGTGTGTCCTGCGCTACCATGCCGATCTGGCTCTGGAATTCTTCTCGCGCCATCCGGTCTTGCGGGGTTCTGTTGAAACGTATCAATCCTGACTGCGGTCGATACAGCCCAACCAGCAATTTCACCAAGGTCGTCTTTCCAGAGCCTGAGGGTCCGACGAAGGCGATGGTCTCGCCACTGTTCACCTGGAAGGAAATTCCGTCGACCGCCGGCAGTTTAGCGGTGGGATGGCGGAATACCACGTCCTCAAAACTCATGGAGCGGATCTTGCCCACCGATTGAGGGTTTTCTGCAACCGGTTCTGCAGGACTATCCAGTAAACTGCTGAAGTTCGAAAGGGACGCTTGGGCTTCTCGATAAATGGCGATCACGTTGCCTAATTCCTGTAGCGGACCGAAAATGAAAAAGCTGTAGATCATCAGTGTCATCAACTTGCCCGGGGTGATGATGTCCTGGAAGACGAGATAATAGAGCAGGAATACGAAAGAGGTACGCAGCAGGTTGACCGTAGTGCCTTGCACGAAGCTCAAGCTGCGCACGTAACGGATTTTTTTCAATTCAAGGCCCAGGATCTTGTCTGTGATCCTGTTCAGTCGACTCACTTCCTGTCGCCCTAGTCCCATGCTTTTGACCAGCTCGATATTTCGAAGCGACTCGGTTGTGGATCCGGCGAGCTGAGTGGTTTGTCCCAATATCTCTTTCGATACTCGTTTGATGCTACGGCTCAAGAGCGAACTCAAAACGCCCAGGACTGGAACCGTGAGCAGGAAGAGCGGAGCAATCAGCCAGTGAATAGTAGTGGCATACCAGATGACGAACACGACACCTACCAGCGTCTGGAAAACGATGTTCACGAACGCGCTGATGAACTTTTCAGAGTCGGTACGGACCTTCTGGAGTTTGCCCAGGGTCTCGCCACTTCGTTGGTCCTCGAATACATGAAAAGGCAGATCCAATGAATGCCGAATGCCATCCGTGTACATCATCGCACCGGTACGTTGCACGACCACATTGGTGAAGTAATCCTGGAAGTTCTTCGCGATCCTTGAAACCATCGCTACTCCGACCGCTGCGAGTAGGAAATAAAGGATATCATGAAAAAAGAAAGAAGCAGGTTTTCCACGGTAGTCGGAGGCATGGACGCCGAACTGGTCCAGCATTCGTCCTGTGATAAGCGGGTCCAACAAGGAGAAAATCTGGTTGGTGGCAGCGAGGCATAAGGCAAGAGCGATATATCGCTTGTGATGCCCCAGGTAGCGTAAAAGGACTTTCATGATAGCCGGCAAAAGTACGAGTTGCCTGTGAACCTTCGAAGGCATGTTGGCAATCCGTTGCAGGCTGTTGACAACGTGCTCTTACGGTCCTGAAAATTTTCAGTGTACACCGGTATTTTTACGGTATAATCGAATCGACCAGCATGAAAAAATTATTGTTGACCCTCCCGATCTGTTTATTGGCAGGCATCCTCTCGGCACAACATGTCGTAACGCTTCGCTCAGGCGAGAAGTTGAATGGCCAGGTCCGTTCGCTCAACGCCGGCACCTTGGATTTTTTTACCAAGGGGAATGCCATGCAGATCAAAATCGACGATATCTATTCCATCAATTTCGTCGAGCAGGCTTCGGTCGCGGGTGGACCATCCACCGCCATTGCACCTCTTGAGGTGGGAGAGAAGCAGGTGATGGCCGGCAATTATCTGGTTCGCTACAAAGTGTCCGATCGTAAAATCGTCACAGCTCCCAAGGTGGCCAACATGACTCAAAAGAAGGGAACCGTTGTTGTCGACATCGTCATTGATAAGTATGGACATGTTCGAAAGGCTGTTCCGCGAGCTTCCGGGACCACTACCAACGATGCGTATCTGAATCAAAAAGCGGTTCAAGCGGCAGAGAGTGCCATTTTCGACAACGTACCAACGGCGCCCACCGAGCAATCCGGGTACATGATAGTCACTTTCTGATCGGGCATTACTGATAGGTTGTACTATCCGTCAACCTGATGTCATCGGATCACCATCCAGGCTTTCAGCTCTTCCAATTCCACTTTTACCTGGTTGATCCAGCGCAGCTGCTCCTCTGAAATCGTTCCGTGACTTGTCTCGGCATCGTAAAGCTGTTGTCTGTTTCTGTATTCATTCCAAGTTTCGCTGAAGAGGGCATTGATCTGTTTGTCGAAAGAAACAAGTCCAAGAGGCAAGTCGGATAGTTTCTGTCTGAATCTTCTTGCATACAACTCACACAGATCGAAGTGCAACTGTTCGTGCATCAACAGTGTGTCTTGCAATGCATCTTCGCGCACCCACGATGCCTTCCGGGTAAAGCAGGGCCCGATGTCCTCATCGAGATACATGGTGTCGTTTTCAAAAACCGGTTTCGTTCTCAAGGTGTACACGCAATTGCTCTGTGCCGAGAAAGGAGACATGCCGTCGTATTTACCCTTGAAATCGGTCCATTCCAAGCGATAATCGGGCGACCATGGAATGGTGTCGCCAGACGGATAATCGGAGGCATTGGGCACTGATGGAAACCGGACCTGCACATGGTTCATGAAGAGTGGGCTCTTTCTGCTTTGCTCAGCCCACTCCTCGAAGCCGGACAGGAACTTTTGCAAGGCTTGCTTCAGTGGGTTTTCGTAAAATCCGGCAGGCGCATCCTGGCCGGCAGCGGTAAATCGTGGCTTGATCGATTGTTCGAATACCGTGGTCTTCACACCTTCCATCTCGCGTACCATTTTGAAGTTGAAATCCATGGTTACAGTATGCTTGATTCCGGAAACCGCATCTGAAATCCGCAAGCGGTCGATGACCAGGGTGAATGGCGCTGTAAGACTCGTATCTGAAACAATGCATCCTCGAAGGTAATTCTCAATCGCTTCGGCGGCAGTAGGGTCAAACAGCAGTGTGGCAGGTCGAGGTCCGGAGACCGAACCAGCGGTGCGTCGGTCTTTTCTGCCATCTTCCACGTCGGTGATATGGAAACGGGACGAGTTGATTCTCCAATCCGCGTTGCCGAGTTCCAGCCTGCGATCGGCTCCTCTTGCCATGCTGTAGGCTAGCATCACACATAAGGTCAGGGAGGTTGCGTAACGGATTGTCATCGCGTTTTTGAGTGGAGGAAAAGCGTATTTTTACAAAAATAGGTTTTGAAAGATGACTTTGGTTTACCTTATTGTTGGAATTTCCGTCGGACTTGTCATTGGCTGGTTGGGAGCACGCTCCAAAGTTTCCTCGGGCGATACTTCTCTGCGCGCTGCCTTGGAAGCTGCCGAACGTGAAAAGGCGGCTATACAAGCCCGATTCGATCTGCTCACCATCCAAGTGACTTCCTTGCAAGGTCGCCTCGATGAGGAACAGAATAAGGCCGTCCAGAGCGGTAAAGAACTGTCGAGCGCTCTGTCGGACGCATCCCATGTGCGAGAGCAACTCGCCAGTCAGCAAGCCGAAGTGGAGCGACTGCACCAGGAAATGTCCGTCCGTTTTGAAAATCTGGCCAACAAGATTTTTGAGGATAAGAGCCAGAAGTTTGTCGATCAGAACCGGACCAATCTGGATGTGATCCTGAATCCGTTAAAGGATAAGATAAAGGAATTCGAAACTCGAGTGGACCAGGCGTTCAAAACCGAATCACAAGAGCGCAATACGTTAAGAGTCGAGTTGAAGTCGCTGATGGAATTGAATCAGCGTATGTCGCAGGAAGCGGACAATCTGACCCGTGCACTCAAGGGCGACACCAAACGTCAGGGTAATTGGGGTGAATTCGTATTGGAAAAGATCCTTGATAGCTCCGGCTTGGAAAAGGGTAGGGAATACGAAACGCAGGTCACCTACACTGCTGAAGACGGGAGAAAGTATCAGCCGGATGTGATCATCCATTTTCCTGATAACAAACATATCATCGTCGATTCCAAAGTTTCGCTGGTCGCCTATGATGCATTCACGAATGCCGATAGCGATGCCGATCGTGAACGATTCTTGCGAGAGCATCTCACCTCGGTCCGGAATCATATCAAAGGGCTTAGTGAAAAAGCGTATGAACGGTTGCCGGGGATCACATCTCCCGACTTCGTCTTGCTTTTCATGCCGATCGAGTCGTCCTTCGGCGCAGCGGTCAAGGCCGACCAGGAGCTCTTCCAGTTCGCCTGGGATCGTCGTATCGTACTCGTAAGTCCATCGACTCTGCTCGCATCACTTCGTACGATTTCTTCAGTGTGGAAGCAAGACCGCCAGACAAGGAACGCGTTGGAGATCGCGCGTGTAGGTGGAGCTTTGTATGATAAGTTCAAAGGTTTTGTTGACGACCTGATCGACGTAGGTAAGAAGATGGACCAGTCCAAGGTTTCTTACAATGAGGCCATGAACAAATTGGTGGACGGGCAAGGTAACATCGTTCGTCGTGTTGAAGAATTGAAAAAGTTAGGCGCCCGAACGTCCAAAGAACTGCCAGCTGCACTGCTGGATCGTGCACAGGAGGATGTCGAAGGTTGAGTTGGCATGAAAAAATCATTTCTCTGCCTCCTGCTCGGATCATTGACCTGCCTGATGGCATGTTATACTCCCGGCAATCTGATCAACCAGAATCTGGCTTCGTGCTATCGACCCGATCAGCAAGCTGCCACTCCGCCTGATTTCTCTTTTTTTCAGCTGGACGATTCAACGGTTCAGGTAGATGTGCGCATCAATGCCGAGCACCTGCTTTTTTCCCGTCAGGAGAACGGAAGTTTCAAGGCGTTCTGTGCAGTACATATCGAGTTGGTTCGAGCGTATGAGTCTCCAGCGGTACTTGACTCCGGTTCTTACCTGCAGGAGATCAGGATGGATGAGCGCACCACTTATAACTTGTTCTCTTTCCGAATGAAGGTGCATGCCTCGGGCGAATTGTTGGCGAAAGTCAGATTGACGGACATGAATCGCGGCTCCAGTGAAGAACGATTTGCACGATTCAGGATGTCAGGACCTTCTGGACGAAATTCCTTTTTGGTTCTAAAGAACAATGATGATCCGCTGTTCGAAGACCGGGTGACCGTACAGGACTCGTTCCATATCATTCACCGCGATCATTCGATGCGAACTGTTCAAGTGCGCTATTTTCATAGGGAGTTTCCGCTTTCAGCTCCTCCCTTCGGCGTAGACAACCGTACGCCATTTGATTACCGACCTGATAGTGTCTTCGTTCTGGAAATCGGACGGGGCGTTTATCATCGCTTCGAGAAGCTGGGATTCTATCATCTGCAAGTAGATACTACGGGTAAGGAAGGGCTCACGATATTTGTTTATGAAGAAGGATTCCCGAAAGTGGTGAACACGATATCGATGCTGGAGCCTGTCCGCTTCCTGACTACACGCAGCGAATACGATGCAATGAATTCCGCGCCTTCACTGCGAAAGGCCATGGATGAGTTCTGGCTCGAGCGCTGTAAAGGTTCCAGGGAAAAATCCCGGCTCTTGATACAGCGTTATTACCAGCGCGTACAATGGGCCAACAAATTATTCAGTTCCTACATGGAGGGCTGGCGGACCGATCGAGGCATGTTGTATATCATGATGGGGGCACCCAATACCGTCTTTCGAGCATCCAACAGTGAAACATGGGTGTATGGGACAGTCAATAGTCCGACAGCCTTGAATTTCATGTTTGTGAAAGTGGACAATCCTTTCACCGACAATGACTTCTCATTGACACGTTCTCCTATTTACGAAAACCCCTGGTATCGTGCTGTCGATACCTGGCGTCAGGGCCGAGCATATAATACTATCGATTAAACATGGATCAACATCGCAATAACAGGCGCTCCCATTCAGACGACGACCAGATGGTGTACGGCATCCACCCGGTGTTAGAAGCCATCCGTGCAGGAAAGGAGATCGATCGGGTTTTCATCCATCGCGGTGCGCGAGGCGAAGGCATACTTCAAGTCAAGCAATTGTTGCGCGACAATGGAATCGCCTGGCAGGAGGTGCCCATCGAGCGACTGGAGCGTTTTACACGGAAGAATCATCAAGATGTTGTTGCATTCACCAGTCCGGTTACCTATCAGCCACTCGAAGAAATCATTCCCTCGCTTTTCGAGCGCGGTGTCACTCCCTTGATATTGCTGCTCGATCGAATCACCGATGTCAGGAATTTCGGAGCTATCGCCCGATCTGCTGAGTGTGCAGGTGTGCATGCCATCATACTGCCTCAAAAAGGTTCCGTGACCGTTACCTCCGATGCCATCAGGACGTCTGCAGGTGCGCTCAACCGGATTCCTGTTTGTCGTGTTCGTGATCTTCGCCAGGCAGCATTTTACTTGAGAGATTCAGGCATCCGGATCGTGGCTGCAACCGAAAAGGCGAAGGACCATCACTTCGAAGCCGACCTCGCTGGTCCGCTATGTATCGTGATGGGCTCGGAAGAGGATGGCATCTCCAACGAGATGTTACGGGTCTGTGATCAGTTGTTGCGTATACCGATGCATGGATCTGTCGGGTCCTTGAATGTTTCCGTTGCTGCAGGCATTCTCTTATTCGAGGCTGTTCGCCAACGTATGAAAGAGGCCTGATGGAAAGTATCAGCCGGACACCTGCTTGGGAGCGATGGTCGATAATCATCATTCTGGTCGTTGCAGCGCTTTTTCGGCTGCCCTGGTTGTCGGAGCTCTCCCTCAGCAATGATGAGTTGAGTGCATTGATCCGCTCGCGCCACGATTCGTTATCCGAACTCATCCGTAAGGGCGTTTATATCGATTACCATCCTGCGGGTGTACAGTTCTTCATCTACTATTGGAGAAAGCTGTTTGGAGAGAGTGTTTTTCTTTTCCGACTTCCCTTTGCGCTTCTTTCCATCGGTTCTGTCTGGCTTTCGTATCGCATCGGTCGTCGCTGGTTTCACCCTGCAGCAGGGTTGATGACGGCGGCCTTCATGGCTGTTTTCGAGTTCCCACTGTTGTATTCCATCCTGGCAAGGATGTATTCGCCTGGATTGTTCTTTTCCTTGCTCGCCGTCTGGTATTGGACGGGATGGATGGAAGCAGGGCGGATAGGAGACCGTGTTTCGAAAAAAGATCTGATCGGATTTCTTTCTTGCATGGTGATAGCACCGCACACGCATTACTTCGTCATTGTCTTTTTGTTTTCGTTGGGTTGTAGCGGATTCCTGCTTCTTCCGAAATCCCGTTGGAGTCCGTATGCGCTTGTTTGTCTGGCCGGAGCTATTTCTTTTTTCGCCGAGTGGCCGATATTCAAAATCCAGATGGCTACCGGTGATCTTGGCGGTTGGTTAGGCGAACCCGAGTCGGATTTCCTCCTTCGTTTCTTTCAGTCCCTGTTCAATGAACAAAGTTGGATAATCATTACGGTTGCGGCGATCATCCTCTCCGGGATTTTGCTGCGATTCAGGCATACTGGTTTTTCGGTTTTTCACTTCTTCGGTATCGTTTGGTTGTTGATCTCTTTCGGAATCGGGTATGGATACTCCGTCCTTCGACATCCAGCCTTGCAGCCTTCAACGCTGCTTTTCACTACTCCCTTTTTTCTGATGACATTGTTCGGTGCATGGCCCGACAATAAAGCGGTAAAGGCGGTAGCAATCTGTGGCAGTGCATTCTTGCTCCTTGCAGGCGGATATTCGACGATTCGTCAGCGTGGATTTTTTGATACGCCACCGTTCGGTGTCTTCAAGGAACCTGCAGATGATATCTCGGAATGGTTGCAGCAATACGGTGCCGAAAAGTTGGGAGTCGTAGTGAATGTGGTCAATCCCGACTACATGAACTATTATGTAAGTCGGTCTTCGGTTCGACCGGGTACGATCATTTATAAAGTCGAAACCAATCATGATATCGCGCTGTTCCGCGATTTATTGGATTCACTAGCCCTGACTCGTCCATACCTGGCCTATGTTTGGACGAATTTCCTTCACCCATACGAGTTGCTTTCAGTGATAGAAGGACGTTATCCCAATCTGGTTGCTGCCAGATATTATTTCAATGCCGAGTCCCGTTTGTTCTCCAATATTCCAGGAGACGGTGTTCCGGTTCCGGAATATTCTTGGCAGAATGGATACGATGAAGGAGTCAATGCCGCCCAGGATTCAGCTGCTTCACAGGGCCGGTATTGCTCGGTCGACAGTTCCATGGAATATGTTTCCGGAATACATCATCAAGTTGCTGCATCCGATTCCTTCAGGGTATTTTTTGCTACTGTCTTATTCAGATCGACGGATACTGCATGTGATACCCGGATGGTATTGGAAGTTGAGTCAGGAGGAAAGCAGTGTGAATGGTATGGCATCAAGATGAATGAATACAATCTGCATCCTGGCAAATGGCAAGAAGTTCATCTTGCACGGCCGCTTCCTGTTGTTCATGACTCCTTGAACATCAAATGTTATATCTGGAACAAGGATAAAGGTTCGTTTCAGGTTGATAATCTTCGTGCAAAACTGGTGACGGGAGTGGATCCATATTCGAGGAAATAGCGTTATTTCGCCCTGATAAAAAAATCACCTGGTTTCCATGCAACCCATTTCTACCATTGCCGGCGCTATCGGCATCAACGAATCAGAACTCATTCCTTACGGTCGTTTCAAGGCCAAGCTTGACCGACTCACCTTCGACGAAAAGAAAGTCGGTAAATGCAAACTGATTTTGGTGACATCCATTACGCCTACCAAATCGGGCAATGGAAAGACAACGACTTCCATCGGCATCGCGGACGGGCTGCGACGTATCGGTAAGAATGCAGTGCTTGCGCTGCGCGAGCCCTCCTTGGGTCCGGTTTTCGGGATGAAAGGTGGAGCAACCGGTGGCGGACTGTCCCAGGTTGTTCCTGCAGAAGACATCAACCTGCATTTCAATGGGGATTTTCATGCCATCACCTCTGCTAACAACACCCTTTCGGCACTGCTCGACAATTATAATTATTTCAATAAGGGTACCAGTAACGAGTTGAAGGAGGTGCTTTGGAAGCGCGTGCAAGATGTCAACGACCGCTCGCTTCGCTATGTGATCACCGGACTTAATGGCTCAAAGAACGGCATCCCTTCGGAAACCGGATTCGATATCACTCCTGCTTCCGAGCTGATGGCCATCTTGTGCCTTTCACGCGATCACGCCGACTTACGCGAGCGGATTGACAGGATCCTTTTGGGATTCCGTGGAGATGGTTCTGCTCTCACCGTAAAGGACCTCGGTGTTTCCGGATCCATTATGGCATTACTGAAAGATGCACTGGTCCCCAACCTTGTTCAGACGCTCGAAGGCACTCCTGCATTCATTCATGGCGGACCATTCGCCAACATCGCGCACGGTTGTAACTCCATCATGGCGACCAAGGCCGCTATGCATTATGGCGATTATGCTGTAACCGAAGCAGGGTTCGGATCGGATCTCGGTGCCGAGAAGTTTCTGGACATCAAAGCAAGAGTCGCAGGCATTTCTCCTGCCCTGAGCGTGCTGGTGGTCACATTGCAATCATTCAGGCTTCATGGTGGTGTCAAGAATGCTGATCTGAAGAAGCCGGATCTGGAAGCGGTCAAAAAGGGTTTGAAGAATTTGGAGCGACACATTGATAATCTCACCTCCTTTGGTCAGAAAGTGCTCGTAGCCATGAATCGCTTCGATACCGATCCGCAAGACGAAATCGATTACCTGCAACAGTGGTGCGATGATCGAGCAGTCGCCTTCTCCATCAACGAAGCATATGCTAAAGGTGGTGCAGGTGCCGTTTCCATGGCAGAGAAAATCGTCGAGCTCACTGCGGCTGAGCCCCCTGCTGTGCATCATGTCTATTCGATGGAGGACGATATCAAATCCAAAATCGAAAAGGTCGTACGACGTGTTTACGGTGGGGAAGGAGTCGTGCTCTCCAAAAAGGCGTTGAAGAATCTCAAGCGTATCGATTCGATGGGTCTGGGTAATCTGCCGGTCTGTATCGCCAAGACGCAGTATTCTTTTACGGACAAGCCCGAAGCCGTGCGTGTCTACGACGGCTTCACAATCACGGTGGACGATCTGGTAATCAACGCCGGTGCTGGATTCATCGTAGCAGTATGCGGTGAGATGGTCCGCATGCCCGGATTGCCTGAGCAACCGAGTGCCTACAACATCGATGTCGTGGACGGAAAGATTGTCGGCTTAAGCTGACAATCGATCATTCCGCCACCGCTTTTTTACCGTACAGCTGATCAGCATACTTCCTGGAAGGAGATGGGATGAACGGTCCAAGGCCGAGCGCGTCCCATTTCTGGTCAATCGCCTGGATGGTCGTTTCGTCCGAAGCAAGGATGTTCGGCCAGTCACGCTGGAATCCATCCAGCTCCTTCGTTTTCCTTGTTCCATCCATGATGAGATGCGAGCATTCATCCAGTGCTGACGGTTCGATGATCATGGCGTCGCGTCGCGGGTCCACGTTATTGGAAAATCTCCAAATGGCATCGCCGATGTCGCTGATGTCCACTGTGTGTTCCAGGAAAATCAGCAGTTTGATGTGGCGGAATTCTTCCAGACTGCAAAGTTGTCGACCCAGCTCTTTCACGTGCCCCATCCGTCCTTTATCAATGGAGATGAAAACCATCGAGATGGCTTTTCCCACAAGAGAGGAGTTGATGTCTTTTATTTCCGGAAACAATCGTTTGATGAAATCGAAATCAGGAGGAGATG
>JBJTRB010000328.1:0-12246 GCA_046075925.1 Bacteroidota bacterium
AATGAGATTCGATAGTCCAGTACCATTGGAAGAGTTGGCTCGACTGACCGGAGCCAAAGTGATTGGTCCGGCAGGTATGCAGGTGACCGGCATCAATGAGATTCATAAGGTTGCTTCGGGCGACATCACCTTCGTCGACCATCCTAAGTATTATGCGAAGGCGCTATCATCAGCGGCTACATTCGTCATCATCAACCAGGATATCGAAGCTCCAGCCGGAAAGGCCTTGTTGTTTCACTCCGATCCCTTTCTTGTCTACAATACCATCGTCAATGCGTATAGGGTCTTTGTTCCCGCTACTGCTGCAATCAGTCCGACTGCTAAGATCGGTCAGGGTACAGTCCTTCAGCCGGGAGTCTTCGTAGGCGAACACGCAGTCATCGGGAAGAATTGTCTGATTCATTCCAATGTCTCCATTTACGATCATACCGTGATCGGTGATGATGTGGTCATACATGCCAACACGGTGATCGGTGCAGATGCCTTTTATTTCAAACGTCGGCCGGAAGGATACGATAAGATGCGTTCCTGTGGACGGGTAGTCATTCATGACAAGGTCGAAATAGGTGCCAATTGCACCATCGATAAAGGAGTCTCCTCCGATACTGTCATCGGGGAGGGAACCAAACTCGATAACATGGTGCATATCGGTCATGATACGGTGATCGGTAAACACTGTCTTTTCGCAGCTCAGGTCGGCGTAGCCGGTGTGGTCACGGTCGAGGATAATGTCATCCTCTGGGGGCAGGTCGGTGTGCAGAAGGATTTGACTATCGGTACAGGAGCGGTTGTGCTTGGTAAGTCCGGTGTTCCAAAATCATTGGAAGGCGGTAAGACCTATTTCGGTGCGCCGGTGCAAGAGGCCCGTGACAAGATGAAAGAGTTGGCGCTCATCAAGCAACTCCCCGAATTATTGGAACGGATCAAGAACAAACTTTCGTGAATACGCCTGAAAAACCAACCAAGATCAGTGGCGATGCAGGCGATACTCTCGTCGCCGAATTGGGCGTAAAAAAATTGCAGCTGCATTGGCTGTTGCAGATCACCAAGGCGATCAATTATAATTTTTCCACCAAACAGTTGCTGGATGTGTTCGAGCATGTCCTGCACAGCCAGTTGAAAGTCGAAAAGCTTGCCTTGTTCATCCGTGAGCCTTCCTGGAAATGCGCGCTCATGTATGGCACTGACACCGCTTTCTCGGAGATCGATGTGGATAGGATTCTGTCCGAACTCAACAAGCTGCACAACCTTGAGGTGGAGCAGGAGTTGTGGGTGGGCGCATTCGATGCGATTCTTCCTGTTTATCACAAAGACCAGTTGTTGGCTTACGCATTGGTCGGAGGCTTGTCCCGTAGTGTGATTCCTAAGCGCAACGAATTGATCCCCTTCGTTCAGACAATCACCAACCTGATTGTCGTAGCTATTGAGAACAACCACGTCTCAGGAGAAAAGATCAGGCAGGCTGCGATGAGAAGGGACCTCGAGTTGGCCGCGCAGATGCAATCCATGCTGTTTCCGGACAAGTTGCCGGATGTTCCCGGATACCGTTTGGAAGCCATCTATCTTCCGCATCAGGAGGTCGGAGGTGATTATTACGATTACATCACCTTGAACGAGGAGGAGTTCGTCTTTTGCATGGCGGACGTTTCCGGAAAAGGCATCCCTGCGGCATTGCTTTGCTCTAATTTCCAGGCTAACCTACACGCGCATGTTCGGATCATTCCTTCGCTGTCCGATTTGGTGAAATTGCTCAATAAGAAAGTCTTCGCCAATGCCAAAGGGGAGAAATTCATCACCTTCTTCATTGGTAAATACAATGTGAGAACACGCGAACTTATTTATGTGAATTCAGGACACAACCCACCATTCCTGATTCATGAAAAAGTGGTTTTCATGTTGGACGAAGGAAGCACCGCCCTGGGCATGTTCGAGGAGTTGCCCTTTGTCAATGTCGGTAAGACATTCGTTCCAGGTAACGCCTTTTTGCATTGTTATACGGATGGTGTGACGGATGTCGAGAACGAAGCTGGAGAGGAATTCGGTACGTTCCGTCTTCGTGAATTTTTCACCTCACGAATCGATAATCACGATCTGAAAGCAGTACAACAGCAGTTGGTCGACCGACTTGCCTCCTTCAAACAGCGCGGCATGTACACCGACGATATCACGCTATTGAGCTGCTGGTTCAAGGCTTGAGTGAATCAATACCCGAAGTGGTAGTCGCCTCTCCTGGTCGGTAAACCTCCAACGATACGAGCATTGCCATGAATGCCCAAAAAGGCACGGATAGCTTATCCGTATCCAGGAAGTTGTTCAGCGTCCCGTGAACGAAGTAGGTGATAAGGCCCAGTAAGATACCAAGCGTCATCCTTCGCAAGTAAGGGTCGTTGGTTTCGGAGTAAAAGACGCTTGCCTTGTAAACGGTGACAAGCACCAGCAGGATCATAGTCGCCATTCCTAAAATCCCTGACTCGGCCAATGGGCCTATGTATTCGCTGTGTGCATTTCCTCTGTTACCTGCATTGGTCGAGATGATGGTCATCTCATCCGATTTCTGGAAAGGTGCATAGTTGAATTGATAGGTTCCGGGTCCCCAGCCGAAGAAAGGTCGATCATGCCACATTCTGAATGCGGAATTCCAACGGTTGATCCGTTCAAGGTTGGAAGCGTCAGTGGAAATGTTTGAAATGGATTGTAGGTGCTTGTTGATGTCTGTCGCTGAATCCTGCCGGTTCTTTTCCAATTTCATGAAAATGTCCGATTGGAAGGCAAGGAAAAGCGCCAACACGGTTCCGCCTGTCACTGCCACTTTCCAGAATCCTATTCTAAAGAAATAGACAATGAATGCGGCCAAGGCCACCAGCAGAGAAATCCATGCAGCTCTGGTATAGGACAGTATGATGGCTACCAGTAATATGATGAGGTACACCCAAGCGGTGCTCTTTTCACTGGCGCCGGTCTTAGGAAGAGTCAGAATGGCGATCAGCGGAGGGATGAATAAGGCCAGTGCGGCTGCATATGCCGTATGGTCATTATAGAAAGGATACATCACAAAATGCGCGGCCTCCTGCGTCCAATCGTGTTCTGCGTGTGAGTATAGCGTGTAGCCTATTACGATCAACAGAGAAGAAGTGTAACACCAGATGAACCTGTTGATGTTCTTAGGATCGCGGAATAGCTGCGTGCCGAGCAGATAAAGCGGTATGATGAACCAGCATTGGGCCAATAGGTGTTTGATGGAAACCAAAGGCATCGAGCTGGTCAGGCAGGTGATGGATTTCCACGCCAATAAAAGTCCAATACTGAGTGTGACAGGATGATAGGCTACTTTTCGGTCGATACCTCCTCTTGCAAGGAATTTGAAAAGCGCCAAGATCATGGCGCCGAACAACAGCGGTTCAGTAGGAATGGAAACAGCCGGCCCGTCCGATTTATCGTTGATGACGATCGCCAAGGGAGTGAAAAACGCAATGCCAAGCAGGACATAGTCGAGCGCGAAAAGGGAAAGTAAGACGATGGCAATGGCTGCTGGAAAGGCTGCAGCGAGATACATTTCCTTGCTAAGGAAAAAAACCATCGCAGCCGTGAACAATGCGCTCAGGCCATAGAACCAGGTCAGTTCCGATTTACGGAGCTCATTCATTCTTGGAAGAAAGGACGTATTTCCTTGCCTCGATGATGACGAGGAGGATGAAGGCGAGCAATAAAGAGGATACGACTGTCACTACGACGATTAGCCAACGGATAGGGTAGGCTTTTTTGTCAGCTACCTGTGGTTTGGTGACCACATTCGTGTAGGTGAGGATCTTATGGACGTCCCTGTAGTCATTTTCGTATAGAAGTTTGATGTCGTTGTACATTCCGCGAGTCCTCCAAAGATGCTCCGTGGTTTCGTGGAACATGCCTCCGATGTCTTTCAGGTTCCCGATCATTTCCTTGGCTTCAACAGTGCCCTTGTTGTTGCCAGAGGCGAGGTTCCAGAAAAGTCCTCGAATCACCTCCTGTGACTGCTTGTCATAATCCAGGATCCCGTAACGCTGGCGAAGGTCTTTCAGCATCGCTTCCATCGAGTCCATCTGCACCTTCGTACGCATCATCTGGTCTCTGTGGATGATCATTACCTCTTCTGATTTCTCGCGCTGGAGCTGCCGAGCCTTTATATTGAAATAGCGTATCATGGAGTCGACTATCATGCAGGCGACCTTCGGATCCGTGTCATAAGCGGTGATCTCCATGGATTCGTACTCCGTCTTTTTGATGGTCACGTTGTCTTCGAACATGCCAATGACCTCGGAGCGGAACTGCTTATTGGTAAGTGTGTCGATCTTGTAGTGCTTGTACAGGTCAAGATTCCGGATCACTTCGTCCCGGATATCGGACGACTGAGCGATCTGTAGCATCTGTTCCGTCGTGCTTTCCGTACTGTAGGCTATCAGGTTGGATGGATAGATGATAGCGTACGACTTGAATTTCGGTGGGATGAAGAACGAAGAGGAGAAGACAACGGCCAATACGGTGGAGCCTATGCCCACGAACAGCAATTCCTTGCTGCGTCGTTGGATCAGTTGCAGGAATTCTACTGAGTTGAAGAAGGAATTTTTCATGTAATGGTAAGGTATGGTAAGCGTATTCAGTCTTGTGTGAAGTGTCTGAGTCGTTCGACTAGCATCAAGCCGAGGAAGGCGAGTATGAAGGAGCCGATACAGCTCAAGAGAACGATCAGCCAGCGCACCGGTGTGCTTTTCTTTTCTGCTTTGACAGCCTTATTGACGATGAACTTATTGGATAGCCGTTCACTGGCATCCACCCGGGCGCGATCAAGTCGATCTTGAAGCCGGGAAAGTTCTTTTCTTTCCAACTCCAGTCGTTCCGATAACGATAGGGCGACGCCACCATATCGAGCCAGCAGATCCAGCTTTTTCTGCATCACATTCACCCTTGCCGCTGCACCTTCGATGCGCGCGCGCGTGTTCACGATCGAGGTGTCACGGGAGTCTTTCCCATGGTGTTTTTCCAATACATTCAGTGCCGCCGTTTCATTGTTCAGCGTGGCAAGCGATCGGGCATGCTCCTCGCTCCAAACCCTTGATTGACTCGAATAATCGATGACCCCTTTTTGCCGGATGCTCGATAACGAATCTTCAAGGACCATGATCGCAGCCTGTTTTTCATCATAGGCCTTTTCAACGATCCCGAGCGCTTCGACAGCCCGGGTCCTGCGGATGGCGTCCCTGGTAGAGTCCATCAGGAAGGCGATATCATTGGCCATGTCTGCGGCCGACTGTGGATCGGCATCCAGGACGTCAATCCGGACCGACAGGAACTCCGTTCGAGCAAAAGAGATATTGTCCCGGTATTCTTCGTAAAGGTGCGTCTGTGGAAACTCTCCGTTCGGGTCGATCCCATAGTGGGAGAGCAAGTCGTATTTGGTAACGATGGCTTCCCGGATGCCGTCTGAATTCAGGATCTGTAGCATCTGCTCGGCTTCTTCTTCAGCGCCGAAAGCAAGGATGTCCTGCCTGTCATTGCTCTGCTCGTCCAAGAGTGCACGACTGATCGAGTTGGTGGCCGGAGGAAAGAAAACTACGGATGATCGGTACTTCGGTGTGATGAAGGATGGCCCTGAAAAAACATAGGCAGCCAATGTCGCCACTCCGGTAACCAGCAGTATCGGCTTTCTCCAATGAAAAGCTCGAATCAATAAACCACTGGACTCCAACTGATTGGACTCCTTTGCATGCTGAAACATCACAGTAGGGCACCCCTTCTTTTCAAGGGATGTCAAAGGTAGAAAAGTCAGCGAAATTTGAAAACCCGGCCGGTTTCACTGTTTCATTTCAAATAACTGATAATCAGTCAAATAAAGCATATCTATTGAATCAATCTGTCTCGTACCGGATGATGCGGTAGATATTCTTCGGGCGGATCAATCGGAGGATAAATGCGAGCACAAAGCAACTGGCAGTTGAAATGGAGAATCGCAACAACCAAGGCTTGCTCAACCCGTGCGCCAGGTAGTTGATCAATACACAGGATACGATGAAAAGGAGAAGTCTGCTGATGAAGCCATAGTCGACCTTAAAGTGAAAGGTCCGCTTCACCATCTGGACTTGAGCCAGACAAGTGAAGGCCTGCGTGGAGATACTCGAAATGGCAGCCCCGGTTGCCTGGTACCTTGGTATTAAAATGAAATTCATCAGGACGTTCAAGAGCATCCCTGTCCCGGCCATCAGGTTCAGTTCCCTGAGACTACCATTGGCGGTTAACAGGGTACCGTAAATGTAAGTGGCCGAGATGGGTACGAAACAACACATCAGGATGCGGAAAACGATCGCAGATTCTTCGATGTGCTCCCCCTTGTATAGCAGGTCCATCCATTCATAGGAAAAGAACGCACAGCAGCTGGCCACGATGATAGCAGGTACCACCAGCAAGGAGAAGGACAGCCCGACAATCTCCTGTACATCCTGTTTCAATTTGATCATGAGGGCGAAGATCGGCAAGAGCAGTCCCGCAAACAGGAAAGCGATCATGTTTGCAGCATCCAACAGTCGGTAAGCCGAGGCGTAGATTCCGGCTTCGTTCGCGCCCACCCTGAACGGAAGCAACCGCTCCAGCATCACGCCATCGATCCTGTTGTAGAACGTCATGAGTAACACCAAGACTGCATACGGGTAGCTCTTTTTCAAAATCATCAGGAAAAACGGCCAGCGCCAATGGAACCGCCGCACCTTGGCCTTTTTATAAACGATCAGGAAGGTGATCAGGAAGGTGAGGATGTAGGCGAAGGTCTGAGCGTACACGAACCATTTCAACTGGAAGGTGCCAGGTTCTTTATATTTCATCAGTAATCCCACGCAGATCACCGACATGATGAAACGATCCAATACGGAGATCACACTGTCGGTTTTGAATTGATGCAACCCGGCAAGATTGGATCGTAAATAGAGGATGAACGAAATCAGGATCTGGTTGAATAATACGGCCACCAACATCTTGAGCATGTCAGGGGTATAACCGATCAGCCAACCGCCTCCAAGGGTGACCACAGCGAAGATGCCGGCCAGCAACAGCCGCAGCACCACGATACTGGAGAAGTGCTTCGACAGCAAGTGGTTGTTCTGCGCGATGTTCTTGTTGTTGAAATTGGTGATACCAAGGTCCAACAGGATGTTCAGCAAGAACGAGAAATTGAAGATGGCGTAATAGAATCCGTATTGCTCCGTACCGACCGCATTCTGGACCGCCCTGTCGATGCCAAGCACCCAAAAGGTCTTGATCAGCAGGTTCAACGCCAGCAGCAAGGCCAGATTAGTGACGAATTTGCGCTGCATGATCGGTGGTTGAAATAGCGATGAGTAAGAAGTAGGTCAAAAGTAATCAGCTGACTTGCTATCGACAGTCAAACAGCCTTAGCGGTCCTTCCGCTTTTCGAAACGGCATATACCTTCATCCAGGAATGCGGCGAAGGTGGGAATGTCAGGAGTATAACCGCGTGGATGTGCCAGCTGTTTGCCTTCGTTATCAACCAATACATAATAGGGTTGCGAATTGGTGCTGTACGTCGATGCCTGCATGTCGCTCCATTTGTTTCCGGTGGTGCGGATCTTTCTTCCTGTGGTCGCTGAAACCCGCTGATCCGTTTCCGCCAACGGTGTCTTGTCGTCCACATAGAGCGAAATCAACACGTAGTTTTCAGCTAAACGTTTCATCACCTTCGGATCGCTCCACACATTGTCCTCCATCTTGCGGCAGTTCACACAACTCCATCCTGTGAAATCGATCATGACCGGCTTGCCTTGGTTTTTAGCATAACGCATTCCCTCTTCGTAATCTTTGAAGCAGAGCAGGTCGTGCGGACAATCGCTTTCATTACCGGTTTTCCATTCTTTATAGAAGTCGGGCGGCGGAAATCCACTGATCATTTTCAACGGAGCTCCCCAGATACCCGGAATAAGGTAAACGCAGAAACTCAGCGACAGGATAGCGAACAACAACCGTCCGATGCCGATGTGCGGTGTATCGGAATCGTGTGATAATTTGAATTTACCCAGCAGGTAAAGTCCAAGCAGTCCGAAGATCACCACCCATAGCACGATGAACAGTTCTCGCTGCAAGATGCCCCAGTGATAGGCAAGGTCCACATTGGAAAGGAACTTCATGGCAAGTGCCAGCTCGATGAAGCCCAGAGAGACTTTAACCGTGTTCAACCATCCACCCGATTTGGGCAAAGAATTCAACCAACCTGGAAACAGGGAGAACAGAGCAAACGGGATGGCCAACGCCATGGAGAAGCCCAGCATGCCGGTCAGCGGACCCAGGTAGCTGCGACCATGTGCCGCTTCTACCAACAAAGTGCCGATGATCGGTCCTGTGCAGGAAAAGCTCACCAGTGATAGGGTGAAGGCCATGAAGAAAATCCCCAACAACCCGCCGCGATCGCTGGCTGCATCGGCTTTGTTGACCAGAGAACTCGGTAGCGTGATTTCAAATGCACCGAAAAAGGAGATGGCGAAAATCACGAAGATCACGAAGAACGCCATGTTGAAGAAGACGTTGCTGGCCAAGTCATTCAACGCATCCGATCCGAACAAGACGGTCACCAGTAATCCAAGCGAGACATAAATGCCAATGATGGACAACGCATAAATGATCGCATTGCGTATGCCGGTTGAACGGCTGCCGCTTCGCTTGGTGAAAAAACTCACTGTCATCGGTACCATGGGAAAGACACAAGGCGTCAGCAAGGCTAAAAATCCGCCGAGGAGTCCGGCGAGAAAAATCCCCCACAAACCCTGACTGGTACCGGGAGTAGTATCATCTGCATCCAGCCCGCAGCCGGCTTCCAGCTCGTCGGATGAGACGGTTGAAGTCGTATCGGAAACAGTCGCACTGTCAATCACTACAGGTGCCTGAGCGACACTGTCGACGGCAGGAACGGTACTGCCTTCATCGGTCTTTTCAGTTGCACCGCCTCCACGTTTGAATTCGAATTCTTCTTCCAGGAAAATGCACGCCTCTTTTCAAGCCTGATAAAACACGGTGCCTTTCAATGTGCAGTTGCCTCCCTTGATGCGCACCTTCTGCCGGAAAGTCGCCGACTTCTCGAATATCAGGACCTTCACCATGAACGTGGAGTCGAATTCTTCGTGCGGCTTTGACTCCGTTACTTTCCCAACTAATTCAACACAGCTGGAGGGTTCGTACTTGAACTCCATCGGCAGTGGGCCTCCATCCGGCGTGAATTGTGAATACATGTGCCAGTTGGGCTCCAACTTCACTTGAAAGACGAGCGTGCTTTCATTGCCTGGGCCTTTCTCAACCGAAAACTTCCAGGTGGCAGGGTGCTCGAGTTGGGCGAAACCTGAAAAAGGCAGTAATGCGAACAGCAGAAAAAGGACTTTTCTAACCATAGGATCCGTGGGCGGTACTTTTTTACGGAAGCTAAAACGTGGCTTCCTGCGCCTTATTCGCCGAAATTACGAAAAAATCACACCCCGAACCAGCCCAGTAGACGGTTGATGTCGAGGTTTTTACGGTCGTTTCCGCTTACGTCTTGGACAATGCTGCCTTCTGACAACAAGATCACCCTGTCGCCGTACCGGAGTGCATCCTTCAACTCATGGGTGATCAGGATGGCGGTCAGGCGATGCTCTTTAACAAGCTGCTCCGATAATTCCATGATCCTTGCCGACGTACGTGGATCCAACGCTGCAGCCGGTTCATCCAGCAAGAGCACCTTGGTCTTGTCCATTACTGCCATCAGCAAGGTCAGCGCTTGTCGTTGTCCGCCAGAGAAGGTCCCCATTTCCTGGTCTATTTTGTTTTCCAAGCCGAGTCCAAGTGTAGCCACCTTTTCTTTCACCAATGCGCGAAACGCCGGACCGGTACCGATCCGGAGCCCCTTGCTCTGCGTACGAAGCGCAGCCAGTCGGAAGTTCTCCAGCAACGTAAGCTCGGAAGCAGTGCCCGCAGTGGGCTGCTGGAATATCCGGGCGACATCGCTGCTGCGATCGTGGGCACTGCTGTTGGTCACATCCTTTCCATCGATCATCACCTTGCCTTGGTCTGTCATTTCACTTCCTGCAATCACATTCATCAACGTGGATTTACCTGAACCATTACTGCCTAGTAAGACCACGAATTCGCCCGACGGTATTTCAAGCGACACGTTGTTCAATGCGGTCACCTCGGCTGGCGTGCCAGCCCCGAAACATTTACGGATGTTCTGCAGGCTGATCATGCTCTTTTGGATAGTTGAGGCAGGCCGACTGCTGCAAGGACGAAGAGTGCAACTACGAGTTTCAGATACAAGGGGTCGACGCCGATACTCAGTGTCCAACCAAGGATCATGCGGAAAAGAATACTGCCTGTAAGCACGCCAATCAGTTTCGCCAGCATGCTTTCCTTTTTCATAAGCTTCCCAGGTATCTCACCGATCATCACAGAACCCAATCCGAGAATGACGATGCCGATTCCCATGTTAATGTCCGCATATGCCTGTATGCAGACAATCAGATAGCCGCTGACAGCCACTAGACCATTCGACAAGGCGAGCCCGATGATCTTCATACGGTCGACGGAGATGCCTGCAGCTCGTGCCATCGTCTCGTTATTGCCGGTTGCTCGCATGGCCAGTCCGAAATCGGAGCGAAGAAGATGATTCATCGATAAAATCAAAAGCAAAGCGAATACGCCGAGCACCATTGCTTGTGATTGCCAGTCGGCAGGTGAATCAGTCAGCAAGGAAAACAGGTTGGGCGTGTCGATCAAGGGAATATTCGGCCGACCCATGATGGCTAGATTGATGGAGTAAAGCCCTGTCGAAACGAGGATCCCGGCAAGCAGTGCGTTGACGCGAAGCTTGGTATGGATCCAACCGGTCACAGCACCCGCAACGGTACCTGCCAGGAACACGGCCATCCATGTCCATCCGGTCGGAAATAGGGCGGTCGTCAGCGATGCAGTGACGGCGCCGCCAAGTGTGAAGCTTCCATCGGTGGTGATATCCGGAATGCGGAAAATCCGCATGGAGATGAAAATACCGATGCCCAAAGCCGCATAAGCAAGACCCAGCAAAAGGGCAGTGGTGTATATCGACATCGACTAAGCTCTTGAAAGACAAAAGTAGTGATTCCTGGCAGGTGGATGTTCCGCCGACTATTCCGCAGCGACTGCAGTGTAGGTGGAGTCTGGAGTTAATCCGAATCGTTTCGCCTTCTCCGGGTTGAAGACTTTGCGCCGTACTCTGACCAATTCGGGTCGTATATCTTGCATGTTCTTGTTGATGAGGTAATGCGCAGATTGTGCGCCGGACTGGTAACCCCATTGATACATGTCCGCACCGAATGCGGCAATGGCTCCTCGCTTCACAAGGCCCTCTTCGCTGGTGAACACCGGCACGCCGGCTTTATCGCAGCTGCTGACGATCACCTCCATGGAGGAGAAAACCGTGTTGTCGGGTAAGGCGAAAAACACATCGACTTTTTTATCCAGCAGTGCACTCATCACCAATTGGGTCTCGTTTGAATTGTTGACAGGTAGCTTCTCGAGTGTAAGCCCGAGCGAAGCGCATCGCTTTTCAATCGCATTCAAAGCATCGATGGACTGAGGTTCGGATTGATTGAAGATGGTGCCGATTCTCTTTGCATTAGGAAAGAGTTCGCTTACCAACATCAGCGAGGTGTCGATGTATTCCAAGGTCTCGTACGTGCCGAACAGGTTGGCAGGCGCCCTGCCGGAGGCATCCGTCAGTTTGGCGATGTCGGGGCGAGGCGATACCATCATGAAAACCGGAACCTGCTTGGTACGCTGCACCGCCGTGATGGTGGATAAGGTCGGATTGGTTGCGATCAGCTCGACGTCCTGCGAAAGGATGTAGTCACATGCTTGCAACAACGTAGGCTGGTCGCCTTGTGCATTGCGGTAAATGACTTCAAGGCTGCCGCGGGTAGGCGAGAAACCGCTGTCGTTGAGGGCCACGAAAAATCCTTTCTTCGCTTGCGATAGCGTTGCGTCTTCAAGGAAATCAAGGAAACCGATACGCGGAGGTCCATCCTGCTTTTCTCTGGAGGGATTGCTGCAAGCAAGCGCAGTAAGTAAAATGCAAAGAAGAGCGAGTGGTCTCATCGTAAGGTCAGTTTCGAAGTTCCTGCAAGATAGGGTAGTAATCCATCACCAAGAACCGCCTGCTCCACCGCCTCCGGAACTTCCTCCTCCAAAACCTCCGAAGCCGCCGCCACCACC
>JBJTRB010000329.1:0-5409 GCA_046075925.1 Bacteroidota bacterium
GCCGAACCTGGCACAAGGTGGTTGCCAGGCCATAGAAGACGCTAACCTGCTTGCCACCTTGGTGGCTGGCAATGGATTCTCATCTGAAGTATTCTCAGCCTACAGGACGTTGCGCTATATGAAAGTACGCTACATCGTGGAGCAGTCCTGGAACCTGGGTCGGGTGGCGCACCAAAAAAACAAGATAATGGAATGGGCTGTGGCCAACCTTTTCAGGTATCTGCCAGATCGTATCTTCCAAAACCAGTACCGCAAGCTCGTCGATTTGTCGTATCTGGAAGGAGAATTAATTAAGAAGTGAATTGAGAGCGATGAATTTCATTGAGCAAAAACTGGAATCACTCGGCTTGAGATTAGAAGGTGCTAAACCGCCTGTAGGGAATTACCTCGGATGCAAGGTGATAGGTGATTTGCTCTATGCTTCAGGACGAGTAAGTGAACTGAAAGGAGTTATAGGCACAGATGTCAGTCATGAGCAAGCCCGGCAGGCAGCCAGAGATACCGTTCTGTTGATCCTATCAATCGTCAAACAGGAGATCGGGAATCTGGACATGATAGACGGCGTTGTGAAAGTGCAAGGCTTCTTGCGCTGTTCACCTGATTTCATAGCGCTTCCGAACGTGCTTGATGGAGCATCTGATTTGCTTATCACCCTATTCGGCGAAAAAGGCAAACACGCCCGGACAGCGACCGGCGTCGCTCAACTTCCGTTCGGGGCATCGATTCAGTTGGATATGATCTTTCAACTAAAAAAATGAATTTCATTTAGATCCATCCTTACTATTATGCCTTTAGAAAGCAAGATCTACCTTCCTTCATATTATTAATTGAATCATCACCCAATGCTCTAATACTTTTGAAACATGATAACATTGAACAACCATGACAAAATGAAAAAAATCATGCAGCTTTATGCTTGCGCCATAGTAATAGGATTGTCCAATTGCCAAAGCGGTTCTGAACCTATGGTGACCTTTTCGGAACCACAGCCTGCAAATACGGATAATCTGAAAGTGTTTCCATATCGGTTGTTAGGCCGCTATCTTAGTCTTCTTGACAGCTCCACACTCATCATAAGTGAAAAGTCCATTCTCAGAAGCTTCTCTTTTTCCAGCAAGATACACCCATCCCAAATCGACCAGGATTATCGTGTCTCGGGTGACTCTATAATAAACACCAAGACCAAAGAGGTGCGAGTAGCAAAACGCGAAGGCGATAGTCTGGTGGCAGAATTTGATTTCACGGATACGTTGTTTCTAATGGACTATGACAATGTGCTCAGGAAGTTCAAAGGGTATTATTTCATGAACAAGCGCAAAGACAAGCAGAGTTGGGAGGTTAAAAAAATCGATTTCACAGGAAATCGACTCATTGTCGGCAGTATTTCAACCATCAATGAAATCGAAAACCTGAAGACATTGACTGAGTCTACTGAAGATACGACAGCGCCATATAATTTTTCGACGACAAAAAAACAATTCAAGGACTTCTTGAAAAAGGATGGCTTCCGTGAAAGTGAGAAATTCGTTCGTGTGAAATGAGAAAACCATCTAAAAGAAGATCAGTACATTGATGTAGTTTCATTTGGGCAGTAACCCACTAACCTATCTTACTAGATTCTCTTGTCGAATTCAATCCGATTTATTTTTTCCCGGCTGCCATTGAAAAAAGAGCTAGCAGTAGTAAGTTTTCTTCTGCTTGCTTTGACCGGATTCTCTCAAAGCCGTCACATCTCTGCATCGACCAAGAAAATGGTCTATACGCGAGATGGCGGTATCTGCCGGTGCTGTGGCAGCTCGCTAAGCCTCGAGTACGACCACATCACACCGTTTTCCTGTGGCGGCACCAGCACCGCTTCAAACATCCAGCTGCTGTGTCAGAAATGCAACCGCAGCAAATCAAACGGTTGTTACTGCAAAGTGCACAATCGCAAGGTGGGTGTCAATTGTTGCGACGGAAAGAAAAACAGTCATTCATCCTCAGTATCCACGCAATGTACTGCAACCACCAAAAAAGGAACAAGATGCCGGAACAAGACCAAAAACCCAAGCGGCCGCTGCCATTTACACGACTGATTAAAACTTAAAATCGCAGGAACATGAACAAGAATTTCCTCTTTGCTATAGATAAGAAGACCGAAGAAGTCATGGTCTCAGTGTCGCCCAAAGGAAGCAACCAGATAACTTTCATCGAAAAAATCCGACGTCAGGACGACCCTATCCTCTATGATGCCGTTCTGACGTTGACGGGTATTGCCCAAGCTCCAAATCCCGATGCCGCCATTTTCAAATCGATGGACAAAGTATGCCAGCTGTTGTATGCAAAGCGGAACGATTACGTGTAAGTATCTTACTGCATAATAAAACTGGATTTCAGAAAGGGAGCACTTTTGACTCTCATTTTACCATAGAATCCAGTAAGCTTCTAAGTCATTTTTCGCTAGTCCATTTGAAACCAGAAAGGGACGTCACCCTGTTCAACTTCTTGTTCATATTAAAGTAACAATCTTTTTTACCATCTCGGGAAATAGTATAATTTGTATGCTCAAAACATAACATTTCAATGCAAATGAAGTATAGTCCCATTAAGAATTACATCAACGGCGCTTTTGTACCTGCTGGCAGTTCATCGGAAATGGACGTCATCTCGCCATTGGATGGAACATTGCTTTCAAAAGTCCCGCTTTCAACCCATCAGGATCTGGATGCTGCCGTGAAAGCCGCTGAAAATGCTTTCCCGGCTTGGAGTAAAAAACCTATCAAGGAAAGGGTCCAGGTTTTTTTCAAATACAAGTATCTACTCGAAAAACATCTGAAAGAGCTGGCCGAGCTCTGCAGCGAAGAAAATGGGAAAACCTATTCAGAATCGGTAGCGGAAATTGAAAAGTGCATCGAGCTCACGGAATTCGCCACCTCTCTTCCGCAACTGGTCACCGGCGAAGTGCTCGAAGTAAGTCGCGGTGTGGAATGTCGGACAGAACACATCCCGTTAGGTGTCGTAGCCTCCATTACTCCTTTCAATTTCCCATCGATGGTCCCCAACTGGACCATCCCCAACGCGATTGCTCTTGGGAATTGCATGATCGTCAAGCCTTCCGAAAAAGTCCCATTGAGCTCCTGCCGCCTCGCTGAATTATTGAAAGAAGCCGGTCTGCCCGATGGCGTATTCAACATCGTGCACGGAGACGCATCCATTGTGGAAGCCATCTGCGATCACCCAGGCATTCATGCGGTATCTTTTGTAGGATCGACTAAAATCGCCAAAATCGTTTATCAGCGCGCCACTTCCAATTACAAAAGATGTCTTGCATTGGGAGGAGCTAAAAACCACCTGATGGTATTGCCGGATGCGAAGCCGGAAATGACAGCACAGAATGTAGCAGCGTCCATGAGTGGATGTGCCGGACAGCGCTGCATGGCTGCATCAGCCATGGTGGCTGTAGGCCAAGTCGATCATATCATCGAAAAGATCTGTGATGAGGCGCGAAAAATCGTCCCTGGACAAAACCTGGGGGCGGTCATCAACAAGGAGTCGAAAGAACGTATTGAAAAATACATCACGCTAGCCGAGCAGCAAGGTGCCAAAATCCTTGTGGACGGACGGAATGCAAAAGTCTCCGGCAAGGAAAAGGGCACCTATGTAGGACCTACTGTCATCGACTATGTCAAACCGGACATGGCCGTTGCCAAAGAAGAGATTTTCGGTCCTGTTATTTCAATCATTCGCACCGGCACGGTGGATGAAGCCTTAGCGATTGAAAATGCCAATCCCTATGGTAATGCAGCAAGTGTGTTTACACAAAACGGAGGAATGGCGCGCTATATCATCGAGAGAGCCAGTGCAGGTATGATCGGTGTCAATGGAGGCGTACCAGTCCCACGTGAACCCTTCTCCTTCGGAGGATGGAATGAGAGCAAATTCGGTGTCGGCGACATTACCGGCAAAAGCTCCATTGAATTCTGGACCAAACTTAAAAAGAGCACCATCAAATGGAATCCTGAAGCGGGCGTCAATTGGATGTCCTGATCATTCCTCATTCCAAAAGCCAAAGCAGATCATACTAAAATGAAAACAGATACGATATCGCAGTCTCAGGAAGTCCTTCAGAATAATTTCGACTTCACATTGTTTTCCTGGAGCAAGCAGAAAGGTCACAGTCCGATCGCTGTTGAGTACGGTGAAGGTGTATACCTGTACGATTACGATGGCAAACGGTATATCGATTTCAGCAGCGGACTGATGAACGTGAACATCGGACATGGAAATCAACGTGTGACGGATGCGGTGGTCAAGCAGATGCAAAAGGTTTCTTATGTTACTCCCAGCTGCGTCACCAAGGTGCGAGGTGAACTGGGAAAAAAACTGGCTGAGATCTGTCCGGGCGATCTGAACAAGGCGTTTTTCACGCTTTGCGGAGCAACATCCATTGAAAATGCGATCAAGCTGGCAAGATTGCATACAGGAAAACATAAGATCTTAAGTCGTTACCAATCCTATCATGGTGCTTCCATCGGTGCTATGTCTGTCAGCGGCGACCCTCGCAGATTGCCGGTAGACAGTCAGCAGGCGCCTAATTTCGTTCACTTCGATATCCCGATCGCCTATCGCTGGGAACATGGTGAAGAAAGCTTATTGAAAGACTCGGTCGCTGCACTCGAAAGGATCATCGCTTATGAAGGACCGAATAATATCGCGGCCATTCTTCTTGAGGGAGAGAGCGGATCATCCGGTTGCATGAAATATCCGGTCGGCTACATGAAAGCCGTCCGACAATTATGCGATCAGCATCAGATCCTTCTGATATCGGACGAAGTCATGAGCGGATTCGGAAGAACCGGCAAGTGGTTCGGCTTCGAACATCACGGCATCATTCCCGATATGATCTGCATGGCCAAAGGACTTACCTGTGGTTATCTTCCCTTCGGATGTCTGATGGTGAGCGACCGCATCGCCAAGAAATTCGATGATGCCGTACTCGCATTGGGTCTCACCTACTCGGCTCATCCGGTCGCGTGTGCTGCCGCACTCGAGACATTGAAGATTTACGAGGAGGACCGATTGATTGAAAATACGGTTGCAATGGAGGCTTATCTGAACAAGCGTATCGAAGAGCTCAGAGAAAAACACCCCTGCATCGGTGATTGGAGGAATACCGGCTTGCTTGGCTGTCTTGAAATCGTCAAGAACAGAAAAACCAAAGAGCCCATGGCACCTTTCAATGCCAAACCCGATGAAATGACGGTGATGAACAAAGTAGCTGCAAAGATCAAAGAACTGGGTATGTACACGTTTGTTCGCTGGGGGTATGTATTCATCGCTCCTCCACTCATCGTCACAAAAGAACAGATCGACGAAGGATTGTCCATCATCAGTCAGGCACTGTCCATCGCCGATGAACACTGTACAGGA
>JBJTRB010000330.1:0-9161 GCA_046075925.1 Bacteroidota bacterium
AAAACAAGGCCGGATTTCTATCAACTTAGCTCTGAAAAACCCCTCATAACCGTATTTTTACAGCTATGAAAAAAGCAATAGCCCTGATCCTGTCCAACATCGCTCTTTTTGTTTCTTCCTCTTTTGCTCAATCCGCAAAGGAAGGGGTTGTCAGTTATTCCATCTCCGTGGAAGATATGCCTGCCGACAAGAAAGAAGCATCACTCATTCCGGTAACTGCAGTGCATTACTCAAAAGGTGCACTTACCCGACTCGATATTCGTAATGGTATCGGCACCACCAGCTTGATTTCCGACCGGTCCACTCGAAAATCCGTCGTTGTTGATGGAAAAGTCGTCACGAGCCTGTCCGACTCTGCTATGCTCCAATACTTGAATTTCGAAATAAAAGAGGCGAATCGAACGGAGGAAAAGAAATCCATCGCCGGCACCAACTGCACTCGTTTTCGATTGAATGTGTACCATCCTAACAACGATTCCTTCGACGAAACGAATGCATGGTCAGCCGAAACACTCGTGCTTTCCACCTCACCTGAGATAACTTTCGAAGGTGTACGAGGCTTCCCGATGGAATTCGATCTGTTCAAAGAAGGACGCAGGCTGCATTTTGTCGCAACGAAAATTGAAATTAAAAATGTAGAGCCTTCGCTTTTCGTGATGCCCAAGGCTACCGAGATCAAGCAGATGGCTAATCCGGAAATGAAGGAGTCGAAAATGGAAATCAAATAATTCCCATTCACCATCATTTCCGCAACGGACACCATCCCCATTGCCTGTAAATTCGATCAGAATGCTAAAGAACGTCTCAGTAAAAAATTACAGGCTGATTGAATCGCTTGACCTTGATTTTGAGTCAGGCTTCAATATCCTTACCGGCGAAACGGGAGCAGGTAAGTCCATCTTGCTCGGTGCGATCGGCTTGGTGTTAGGGCAACGGGCTGATTCCGATGCGCTTTTTGACAAGTCGCGAAAATGTGTCATCGAGGCAAAATACACGTTACGGAAGCAGGATGCAGCTTACGAATTCTTGAAGGTGAACGATTTCGAACCTGATGCGTTGGTCATCCTTCGGCGCGAAATCAGTACTGAAGGTCGTTCAAGGGCCTTCATCAACGACATCCCTGCTTCATTACAGCAACTTAAAGAGCTGGGAAGTCTGTTGGTAGATATACATTCTCAGCACGAAACACTGCTGCTCAATAGAACGGATTTTCAGTTGTCTGTTCTCGATGCCCTTGCAGGTACTTCTGCAGATGCTACAGAATTCCGAAGATCCTTCCGGGAATGGCAATCCATCAAGTCAGAGATTGAAAAGATGGAAGCAGATGAACAAAAGGCCCTTGCAGAGCAGGATTATATCCGATTCCAGCTGGAAGAGTTGACAGAAGCAGGGATGCGGCCTGATGAGCAAGCGGAATTGGAAAGCGAGCTTGCCGCTTTAAGCAATTCGGTTTCTATCCGCGAACGATTGGACGGATTGATAAACACATTGGAAGGCGAGGGCGAAAGTATATTGCCCAGACTGAATCAGCTGACCAGTAGCCTTCAAAGCATCTCCAAGTTCGGACAAGGAATCGATAGCTTGAACGAAAGACTACGTTCAGTGCACATCGAGTTGAAAGATATTCTTTCAGAAGCAGAGGATCTATCCGTCCGTTTTCATCCGGATCCGAATCGTGTCCAGGAAATAGAATCCCGACTGGATGTGCTCTATCGGCTTCAAAAGAAACATCGTCTGACCGATGTGAAGGATTTGATTTCCTTGGTGGAGGACTTGCGTGTCCGATTGAGCGAAATGGATTCCATCAGCGAGGTCCTGATGGCAAAAAAGACACAAGCCGATTCCTTGGGAAAGAAACTTCTGGCAGCCGCTAAATCACTGTCTACTGCACGTAAAAAGGTGGTACCCGTCTTGGAGAAAACCATTCGTAGCATGCTTTCGGATGTGTCGTTACCCAATGCTGTTTTCTCTGTAGAACTGGACACCGACTCGGCTGAAATGCCGGGGCCTTCCGGATCCGACAAGGCTCGTTTTCTTTTCAGCGCGAACAAAGGGGTTCTTCCGGCCGAAATCGGAAAATCTGCATCTGGAGGAGAACTCAGCCGTTTGATGTTATGTATCAAAGCAGCTGTCGCTAACAGCATGGAGATGCCCGTCATGATTTTTGATGAGATCGATAGTGGTATATCCGGCGAAACGGCGCTGCGCATGGGTAGAGTGATGAAATCGCTATCAAAGCACCATCAGTTATTGGCCATAACCCATTTACCTCAGATGGCGGTACAGGGTAACGCACATTATTATGTCCGAAAAAGCCATGACAAGACCCGTACGACCACTGAAGTGATAAGACTGTCCGATGACGAGCGGATAATGGAAGTCGCCAGGATGTTGAGTGGGGAAAATCCTACCTCAGCCGCCGTAGCCAATGCTCGAGAGCTACTGTCACTTTGATGTTGTTACTGATTTATCCTAAACTTGCATCCTCATAAACCAACCAGATGGGACAACTACTGAAAGGAAAGACCGGTATCATTTCCGGCGCACTGGATTCTAACTCGATTGCCTGGAAGGTGGCGCAACGCTGTCATCAGGAGGGGGCAAGAATCGTTTTGACGAACGCACCCATTGCCATGCGCATGGGTGAAATTAAGAAGTTAGCCGAAGAGACCAACGCTGAAATCGTTCCTGCCGATGCTACATCCGTAGATGACCTGACTAATCTGTTTCAGAAGTCCCAAGAAATCATGGGCGGGAAAATCGACTTTCTCTTGCATTCGATCGGCATGTCGGTCAATATCCGGAAGAACATCTCCTACGTTGAAAGCAACTACGATTATTTCATGAAAGGGATCGATGTATCTGCCATGTCGCTCCACAAAATGCTCAGCGTGGCCATGAAGATGGATGCTATGAACGAGTGGGGGAGCGTTGTCGCTCTTTCCTACATAGCAGCCCAGAGGACCTATCCATTTTATACGGACATGGCCGACATAAAAGCCATGCTGGAATCGATTACACGCAGTTTCGGCTATCACTACGGGAAAGCCCGGAAGGTCAGGGTGAACAGTGTTTCCCAGTCACCCACAAAAACGACTGCAGGGACAGGCATCAAGGGTTTCGATGACTTCTACAATTTTGCAGACCAGTTGTCACCTTTAGGAAATGCATCGGCTGATTCTTGCGCTGATTATTGTGTTTCCTTGTTCAGTGATCTGACACGGATGGTCACCATGCAAAACCTTTTCCACGATGGCGGGTACTCTACCACGGGTGTAAGCTCCGAGGTGATGCAGAAGTTCGGAAGTTGATCCGGAATCAATGAAAAAAAAAAGCGGGATTCACTCTCCCGCTTTTTTTGTTTCCAGTCTTTACTGGTTATTCTTCTTTTTTCTTCCTGCTACTTCCGCTTTTGGCAGGTGGGGGAGTTGAATTGGGTTTTTGAACAGTAATCTTCAGATTACTGCTGACGTTATCAAGGGAGACCTCGATGACATCACCCTCGACCAGTTCCGCCTTGATTATTTCTTCAGCGAGTGGGTCTTCCAGGTACTTCTGTATAGCGCGTTTCAAAGGACGAGCACCGTAGTTCTGATCGTAACCTCGGTCAGCGATATAATCTTTCGCTTCACCGGTGAGATTGAGTTTAAACCCGAGTTCTTCGATACGCTTATAGAGATGTAAGAGCTCGACGTCGATGATCTTGTGGATGTCCTGCTGGGTAAGCTGGTTGAACATGATCACATCATCGATACGGTTCAGGAATTCAGGAGCAAACGCTTTCTTCAATGCGCTTTCGATGACACCACGAGCATGCTCGTCCGACTGATTGGTCTTGGAGGAGGTGGCGAAACCGACACCCGTTCCAAAGTCCTTCAACTGGCGGGAGCCGATATTGGAGGTCATGATCATAATGGTGTTCTTGAAATCCACTTTACGGCCCAGTGAATCGGTCAACATGCCTTCATCAAGTACCTGAAGGAGCAGATTGAAGATGTCCGGGTGAGCCTTTTCGATTTCGTCGAGCAGGACGACAGAGTAGGGCTTACGGCGAACCTTTTCCGTCAACTGTCCGCCCTCTTCATATCCCACATATCCAGGAGGCGCTCCGATCAGTCGGGATACAGCGAACTTTTCCATGTATTCACTCATGTCGATTCGAATTAGTGCTTCTTCGGAATCGAAAAGATATCTGGCGATGACCTTTGCAAGCTGGGTTTTACCGACACCGGTAGGACCCAGGAAGATGAAAGTGCCGATCGGCTTATTCGGATCTTTAAGTCCAGCACGGTTACGTTGGATGGCCTTGACCACTTTGGCAATCGCTTCATCCTGACCGATGACTTTCCCTTTCATCTCTTCACCCATCTTGATCAGGCGAGTGCCTTCTGTCTGGGCTACGCGGGTGACTGGTATTCCGGTCATCATGGCGACAACCTCCGCAACATCCTGTTCGGAAACGGTGTAGCGGTGACTCTTCGTATCCTCTTCCCACTGGCGTTTAGCGGTCTCCAACTGATCGGAAAACTGCTTTTCAGAATCCCGCAGTCGGGCAGCTTCTTCGAACTTTTGGCTGCGGACGACACGGTTTTTCTCGTTCTTTATCTCAAGCAGCTTGTTCTCCAGCTCAAGGATGTTCTTAGGAACGTGAATGTTTGTGATATGAACACGAGATCCTGCCTCATCCAATGCATCGATGGCCTTGTCCGGCAGGAAGCGGTCGGTGATGTAACGGGAAGTGAGGCTCACGCAAGCTTTAAGGGCCTCCGGGGTGAAGTTCACATTGTGATGTTCTTCGTACCGCTCTTTTACATTGTTCAGGATTTCAAGCGTCTCATCCGGAGATGCAGGCTCAACTAAAACGCGCTGGAATCGGCGGTCAAGGGCTCCGTCTTTCTCTATATACTGACGGTATTCGTCCAATGTGGTGGCACCGATGCATTGGATTTCGCCACGGGCCAAAGCGGGCTTGAACATATTGGAAGCATCAAGAGATCCTGATGCGCCTCCGGCTCCGATGATCGTATGGATCTCGTCGATGAAGAGGATGACATCGGGTGATTTTTCCAATTCATTCATAACGGCCTTCATACGCTCCTCGAACTGGCCACGGTATTTTGTGCCTGCTACCAGGGAAGCGAGATCAAGGGTCACAATCCGCTTGTTGAAGAGTACTCGAGAGCATTTGCGTTGCACGATGCGAAGTGCCAAGCCTTCCGCGATAGCTGATTTACCTACGCCCGGCTCACCGATGAGAATCGGGTTGTTTTTCTTCCTGCGGGAAAGGATTTGAGAAACCCTTTCGATTTCTTTTTCACGGCCGACGATAGGGTCGAGGCGACCTTCCTCAGCTGATTTCGTCAAGTCCCTGCCGAAATTATCCAGAACCGGAGTTTTGGATTTGCTGTCAGATCCTTTTTTGGTGCCCATTCCTCCACCTGATCCTCCATCATCTTCCTTGGAATATGGATCGTCATCTGAGGGGGAGTGAGGGGCCTCTGAGCGGAAATTTGTTTTCATAACATCGAGTTCTTCGCGGACGATATCATAATTGATACCGTACTGGTTTAAAATTTGAGAGGCGATGTTATCCTCGTCCTTGAGGATAGCCATCAGTAAATGTTCGGTTCCGATCACATCACTCTTGTACACTTTGGCTTCCAGATAGGTGATCTTGAGTGACTTCTCTGCCTGCTTGGTCAGAGGGATGTTGGATAAGTTGGAGATGGTGCCGGAGTTGCCTTTTACTGACGACTCGACAGACTTACGAAGTTCTCCGAGATTGATTCCAAGTGACTTGAGGATCTTGATGGCCATTCCTTCGCCTTCACGGATCAATCCCAGCAGAAGGTGTTCGCATCCGATATAATCATGGCCCAGTCGAAGGGCCTCTTCGCGGCTGAAGGTGATCACATCTTTCACTCTCGGGGAGAATTTGGCTTCCATAGCGCTCGTGTGTTTAGTGTTCTTATTACGTCGATCTCGACCTACTGGTTCTGAAAATCCAGATCAAGATATCAACAAAAATAGCGATTGTTTTACGGTTTTATTGCTGGCAATTAACGGGCCAATGGCCATTTACTGCCATTCAGTCAGCCGTATTTGTCAACAAAATTCTGTTCGAAGAAAGGGCTGTTTTTACGCCCATTTTCCGTAAATTCGAGGCTCTCAAAAGAGGCTTGTTTCATAGAGAAAAACCTTACTGCATCCTTGATGCGAGCCCCTTTGAAAAATCGGCCGAAGCAGGCCGGCCAGTACGCCTGCTCCACAAAACCGCCTACGAATGATTGAAGGAGAAAAGATCATACCGATCAACATAGAAGAGGAAATGAAGACCGCCTACATCGATTATTCGATGTCGGTCATCGTATCGCGTGCACTGCCCGATGTAAGGGATGGCCTGAAGCCGGTTCATCGTCGCGTACTATTCGGAATGCTCGAGCTTGGAGTGATGAGCAACAGGCCTTACAAGAAATCGGCTAGGATTGTCGGTGAGGTGCTGGGTAAGTACCACCCGCATGGTGATGGCTCCGTGTACGATGCAATGGTCAGGATGGCCCAAACCTGGAGTCTGCGATATCCCCTCATAGATGGTCAAGGTAACTTCGGTTCCATGGACGGCGATAGTCCTGCCGCCATGCGTTATACCGAAGCTCGCTTGCGTAAGCTGGCCGAGGAACTGCTATCGGATATCGATAAAGAGACCGTCGATTTCACCTTGAACTTCGATGATTCTTTACAAGAGCCTACCGTACTGCCTTCGAAAGTCCCCAACCTCCTCATCAATGGCGCTTCCGGAATCGCTGTGGGTATGGCCACCAACATGGCGCCACACAACTTGCGGGAAGTCATCGACGGTGTAATCGCTTACATTGAAAACAGAGAAATCCGGATCGAGGAGCTCATGCGTCATGTGAAGGCCCCTGACTTCCCTACGGGAGGTATCATTTATGGCTATGCAGGTGTCAAAGAGGCCTATCATACAGGACGTGGAAAGATTGTCATGCGCGCACGCGCCGTGATAGAACAAACGCCAAACGGCCGTGAGCGCATCATCGTCTCCGAGGTGCCCTTCCAGATCAATAAGGCAGAGATGATCAAGCGGACCGCCGACCTGGTCAACGAAAAGAAGATCGAGGGTATTTCAGATATCCGAGACGAGAGTGACCGTGAAGGGATTCGTGTGGTGTATGAGTTAAAACGTGATGCTATTGCCAACGTCGTCCTGAATAATCTGTTCAAGTATACCGGCTTACAATCCTCATTTTCAGTAAACAATGTCGCTTTGGTGGGTGGTCGTCCTATGACCCTCAACCTGAAGGACCAGATTGTCCATTTTGTCAACCACCGTCATGAGGTCGTTATCCGCCGTACCCGTTACGAGTTGGCTGAAGCAGAAAAAAGAGCCCATATCCTGGAGGGTTTGCTGATCGCCCTGGATCATCTGGATGCGGTTATCGCGCTGATCAGGGCCTCTCAGACTCCTCAAATCGCTCAGGAGGGTCTGATGTCCAGCTTCCAGCTTTCGGAGGTTCAGGCAAAAGCCATCCTCGAAATGAGGTTACAACGACTGACCGGTCTGGAACGTGACAAGATCCGGGACGAATACCAGGAGTTGATGAAGATGATCGAGTATTACCGTGATGTCCTTTCCAATGAGGACCTTCGGATGGACATCATCAAGGATGAGTTGAACGAAATGAAAGAGAAGTATGGCGATGAACGTCGTACCGAAATCGTTCATACCGGTGATGAGATCTCGATAGAAGACATGATCGCCGAGGAAGATGTGGTGATCACCATCTCCCACTTAGGCTATGTGAAGCGTACTCCCCTTACAGAATACCGTACCCAAGGCAGGGGAGGACGTGGAGCCCGGGGTAGTGCCACACGTGATGAGGATTTCGTAGAGCATATCTATGTGGCATCGACTCACAATTACATGCTGTTTTTCACTGAAAAAGGTAGATGCTTCTGGTTGAAAGTCTATGAGATCCCAGAAGGTAATAAGACATCCAAAGGACGAGCCATTCAAAACCTCATCAGCATTCCCTCTGACGACAAGGTGAAAGCTTTCATCAATGTGAAGGCCTTGGACAACGAGCAGTATATCAACGAGAATTTCATCGTGATGTGTACCCGGAACGGCACTATCAAAAAGACTGCCTTGGAAGCCTATTCCCGTCCACGTCTTTCTGGCATCAATGCCATCAATATCGAAGATGGTGACCAATTGCTCGAGGCCAGGCTGACCAACGGGAAGAATGAAATAATGCTGGCTACCAGAAAAGGCAAGCTTGTTCGATTCGATGAAGAGACCGTCCGCCCCATGGGTAGGAATTCAATCGGGGTGAAGGGCGTTTCCCTGGATGGCCCAGACGACCAGGTAATCGGAATGGTTTGTGTCAATGATGCCACTAAGGAGTCTGTTCTGGTGGTTTCGGAAAAAGGATTCGGCAAGAGGTCGGATATCGATGAGTACCGAAAGACCAATCGAGGTGCAAAAGGTGTTAAAACCATCAATGTAACGGATAAGACTGGCGACCTGGTGGCCATCAAGGTGGTGGAAGAGGACGACGATTTGATGATCATTACCAAATCCGGGCTGACCATCCGAATGGAGATGGATGAGATCCGGGTGATGGGAAGAGCCACGCAAGGGGTGAAGGTGATACGTCTCGATGACGACGATGAGATCGCTTCCATTGCAAAGGTGGAAGTGGATGAACAGGAGAAGCAAGCCTCAAACGAGGATAATCCCGGCACGGACCTTGCTTCAGACGCCAACCCTACCGATGTTCAGTAAAGCTGTTCCGCTTCTATCTACCACTTCTTGACATGAGACCTACTTTCCTATTGAGCTTGGTGTTCGCTCTATCAATAACCGTAGCGATTGCCCAAAAGACGAATATCAAAGAAGCGAAGAAATCGCTCGGTCTTCAACCTCCGGCGCTTTCAGCTGCCAAAACCGCAATAGATGCTGCCATCGTCGATCCGACGACGGCTGGTACAGCTGAAGCATGGTACGTGCACGGTCAGGTCTATTTGGCAATCGGCAATGATGCGGCTATGTCCGCCGGCTGCGCTGATTGTTTTTCTCAAGCATATTCGTCTTTCTTAAAAGCCGAAGAATTGGACTCCAAAAAAGAATTCGTTTTGGA
>JBJTRB010000331.1:0-6674 GCA_046075925.1 Bacteroidota bacterium
CATACACCGTCTTGAATCCCATGCGTGTGGCGCTTGCCGACAAGGGTTTGTCGGTCGTGATTGCCTGACATCGGTTTTCCTGAAGCGATGATTCGATCGAATCGATTCTTTTACGCATTCCTCTTTCTTATTCTGTTTTCCTGCTCACGCGTACCCATCACAGGTCGCAGGCAGCTTAACATGGTTCCTGAATCCCAGATGGTTGCCATGGCAGCCACGTCTTATCAGGGTTTTTTAAAGGAGCATCCTAAAGTGACCGCTGGTACCGACGCCCTCATGGTGAAAAGGGTAGGCGAGCGGATCAGTAAGGCGGTCGTCAGCTATTTGCAGTCGAACAAGATGGGCAACCGCGTGGAAGATTATTCGTGGGAATTCAACCTGGTCGCTGATTCTGCCATCAACGCATGGTGCATGCCAGGAGGGAAAGTCGTGGTGTACACGGGCATCTTGCCGGTAACGCAGGACGAGCAGAGTCTGGCGATTGTGATGGGACATGAAATCGCTCATGCCGTAGCGCGTCACGGCAATGAGCGGATGAGTCAGGGCTTGTTGGTCGTACTGGGCGGAGTCACACTGGATGCCGCTACGCAAAACAAACCCGAGCTTACGCGGGAATTGTTCAATCAGTCGTACGGTGCGGTTTCTACACTGGGTATTCTGGCTTACTCCCGGCAGCACGAGACGGAAGCCGACAAGCTGGGGATGGTCTTTGCGGCCATGGCCGGTTACGATCCGGCTGCGGCCATCGGTTTTTGGGGTCGCATGGCTGCCAAGGGAGGCGGAAAGCCACCTGAGTTTTTGAGCACGCACCCCAGCGATGAGACCCGGATTGCCCGGATCACGGAGTTCCTGCCGACCGCAAAAAAATATTACAAGCCTTCCTGACCGTTTGCTTGTTTCTGACCGGATTATGCCTATTTTTGCGGCCCGTTCGGTATTTCCGCACGGTTCAGGACCCGTAGCTTAACTGGATAGAGCATCTGACTACGGATCAGAAGGTTAGGGGTTCGACTCCCTTCGGGTCCGCTGAAGTAAACCCTGCATTAGTGCAGGGTTTTTTTGTTGATATGTGGTATTTAAACGATTTACAAAGTGAAGCAAACAGCCGGTTTTACACTGGTATTTCAGAAGAGCCTGATAAACGATTAAAAGCCCACAATTCCGGAGAGGTGCGCTCCACACGTTATTATCGACCTTGGCGCAGAGTTTATTTAGAGGAATGTACATCCTTGCAATCAGCTCGGGAACGTGAAAAGTACTACAAGAGCGGAAATGGAAGAGAGCGATTAAAAGTGATACTTGGATCAGAAGGTTAGAGGGTTCCCTTCCTGCCGGCAGGCAGGGACTCCCTTCGGGTCCGCTGAAGTAAAGTGAAGAAAGTAACAGTGCAGGTGAGCAGTAATTGACTGTTTCTTGCACTGTTTCATTTTTTATCCTGTTCTATTTTTCTTCGTTGGAGTAATGCGGCCTTTTCTTCATTCCCTTCTCTTCGTGCCGCATGAAGCGATTGCTTTTTAGTGGACTTCAATGAAGCGTTGCCCCTATACCAAATAAAAAAGGTGTCCGATATCGGACACCTTTTACATTCCCCTAACAGGTTTGTGGATTACTTAGCTTCCGTGGTGGCAGCTGCAGAATCCGTTGCAGTTGTGTCGGTGGTCATTGCAGCAGCAGCAGCGGCAGAATCAGCAGCAGCTTGAGCAGCAGCAGCAGCGATAGAATCCTGCTTCATTTGCTCAGCTTTTTCCTGTTCTTCCTTGCTTGGGCCGCAAGCGACCAGTGCGGTCATAGCGACCAGACCGACGATGGCGAATACCTTTTTCATTTTCTTTAATTGATTTTTGGCTTTGATGGGCGCAAATTTAGGATAATTCGGATTATTCAAGCGTTTTTTCATAAAAAAATCACCTGCCGACAGGAATCTGTCTTCCCATGGCCTCCAAGGCCCAAAGAAGGCCGATTTTAGCTATATTTGAGGCTTAAACCATTTTATTTCTCGTGACCCTTATCAAATCCATATCCGGAATCCGGGGAACCATCGGCGGTAAGCCAGGAGATGGTCTTACTCCTTTGGATATCGTCAAATTCACCGCCGCTTTCGGTACCTGGTTGCTTCGTCACTCGGATGCAAAGGATCGCAACCTGACCGTCGCCCTGGGCCGCGATGCCAGGATCTCGGGAGAGATGGTGCAAAACATCGTAGCCGGTACGCTGAAAGGCCTCGGTATCGATGTCATTTACCTGGGTCTGGCAACCACACCGACCGTTGAAATGGCGGTCACGGATCTTTGTGCCGACGGCGGCATCATCCTCACGGCCAGCCACAACCCCAAGCAATGGAATGCACTCAAGTTGCTCAATGCCAAAGGAGAGTTCATCTCGGCAGCCGACGGGGAAGAAGTGCTGGATATCGCCTCTCGTGAGGACTTTCAATTCGCGGATGTCAACCACATCGGCAGCTACCGCAGCGTCCCCAATTATCATCATAAGCACATCGAGCATATCCTCCGACTCCCGTTGGTGGATGTCGATGCCATCCGTTCCAAGAATTTCAAGATCGTTATCGATTGTGTCAACTCCGTCGGAGGAGTAGTGGTGCCTGCACTTCTGCGAGCGCTTGGCGTCAACGACATCATCGAATTGTATTGTGAGCCGAACGGTCAGTTCCCTCACAATCCTGAACCATTACCCGAGCATCTGGGCGATATCGCACAAGAAGTGCGTAAGCGCAATGCACACCTCGGCATCGTCGTCGATCCGGATGTGGACAGGTTGGCGCTGGTATGCGAGGATGGCGAACTGTTCGGCGAGGAATACACGTTGGTCGCGGTTGCCGATTATGTACTTCAACACAACAAAGGAGCCACCGTATCCAATCTTTCTTCCACACGTGCCCTCAGAGATATCACTGAACAGGCAGGAGGGGAGCACTACGCTGCTGCGGTCGGCGAAGTGAACGTGGTCAGCGCCATGAAGGAGCACAAAGCAGTGATCGGAGGCGAGGGCAATGGCGGTGTCATCTATCCTGAGTTGCACTACGGCCGAGATGCGTTGGTCGGCATTGCGCTTTTCCTTACCCACCTGGCAAAATCAGGCAAGAGCGTTTCCCGCCTGCGAGCTTCTTATCCGAATTACTATATCTCGAAAAACAAGATCGAACTGACTCCCGAAATCGATGTCGACGGAGTGCTTGCCGGAATCAAGGATAAGTACCACAAGCAACCGGTGAATACCGTGGATGGAGTGAAGATCGAATTCGATCGGGAGTGGGTGCATCTTCGCAAGAGTAACACCGAGCCCATCATCCGGATCTATTCGGAATCGGAGTCCATGACAACCGCAGATAACCTGGCGGAGAAACTCATCCGCGATATCAAGGACCTTATCAAGTGAACCTCATTCCCTAAGACATGAAAAGGATCTATTTCGATAATGCCGCCACAACACCCGTCGATCCGGAAGTGGTCGAAGTCATGGTGGATTGGTTGCGCAACCATTATGGTAATCCTTCTTCCATTCACTCTTTCGGTCGTGAAGTGCGCAACGGAATCGAGAAGGCACGTAAGTCGGTAGCGCACCTGCTGCACGCTTCTCCCTCCGAAATCTTTTTCACCTCGGGTGGTACGGAGGCGAACAACACCGCTTTGTATTGTTCGGTGCGTGATCTTGGCGTTCGTCACGTGGTATCATCGGTCATAGAACACCACGCTGTCACGCATACACTCGAAGAACTGGAGCGTGAGGGCAAAATCCGGATCAGCTGGGTGAAGTTGGATGAAAAAGGAAGTGTCGATCTGCAGGACCTGTCAAGGTTGTTGGATACCACCGACAAAACCCTAGTTTCGCTCATGCATGCCAATAACGAGGTCGGCAACCTGCTTCCCCTCAAACAGGTCGCATTACTTTGTAAAGAAAAGGGAGCCTATTTTCATTGCGACACCGTCCAGACGATGGGACATTTCCCATTGGATCTTTCTGACATCCCGGTCGACTTCGTCACTTGTGCCGCACATAAATTCCACGGACCGAAAGGCGTCGGTTTCCTCTTCATCCGAAGCGATGTGAAGATCCATCCGTTCATTTTCGGTGGAGCGCAGGAACGCAATATGCGTGGCGGAACGGAAAACGTGTATGGCATCATCGGTTTAGCCAAAGCGTTGGAACTGGCTTGCCGAGACATGGAGAGCCATCATCAACACGTACTGGGTCTTAAGAAATACATGGCCGCACAACTCGAAGCAGCTATTCCCGGGTTGCGTTTCAATGGCGATTGTATGGGCGACAGCCTCTATACGGTGTTGAACGTCGCATTTCCTACTGGCGAACAAGCGGAGATGCTGTTATTCAATCTGGATATATCAGGCATCGCCTGTTCCGGTGGCAGTGCCTGTTCTTCCGGCAGCAATGCAGGGTCGCATGTGTTAAGAGCGATCTACGGCAAAGAAGACCGTCCATCGGTCCGCTTCTCGTTCAGTAAATTCAATACAAAGGAAGAAATCGATTTCGCTGTGGAGCGACTCAAAGAGTTGTATGCAGTCAGCGCATAAAAAAAAGACCCGCCTTGGCGGGTCTTTTGCTATTATCGTCTTCCACGACGCTGTCGGTCCGGTCCGCCGTTTCCGTCTTCTTTGAGCCGACGTAACAGTTCCAATTTGAATTCCTCTTCTGCCCGATAGAGTTTCGCCACCTTGCGGATGGGCAGGACTTTTTTGAACTGAGGATTGTACTTCTTGATCAGGTCGAGTTCCGACTGCCGGAAGCTGATTTCCGAGTCCACCACCTTTTCGATATCCGCATCGCTCATTTCGTCGATATTCTCACGGGCGTTCTTGATGTTCGAGCGGCGGTCTTTCCGTAGTTTTTCCTGCTCGTCCTGGTACTGTTCGTAGACCGGCCAGAACACCTTGGCCTCGTCCGGGGTCAGTTGCAACTGATCGGTCAGGAAGCCGACCTTCATCGCCTCGATACGTTCCTTCTTGTTTCCTGAGGGCGGCGGTGGAGGACCTTTAGGTCCGGGTTGCGCCAGGCCGTGTGTCGCTACCAGTAAAGCACTTGCGATAGCGATTGTCAATATCCTGTTTTTCATAGTTCTATGTCTATTTGTTGGGGTTCGATTCCTTGGTCGATCAGGTACTCAAGAACGACGTCATCGTTTGACGAAGTTTCCAGGGTGAAGGATTCAGCCAGCAGCGACTCGTCCAAATCTTCCCAGAAAGGTGAGTTCTGTATTTCCTGAACCGTTAGTTGAGAGTAGGGTCCTGAGGACAAGTTGGCGTCAGGGACGATGCTACTGTGCACCAACAAACCGGCGATGGTGACTGCCGCAATGGCAAGAGAAGCGCGCAGGCCTGCCCCGAACAGGGGAATCACTTTCGGTTGAGCATGAACGCGTTCGTTGATTGCGACGGAAAGCGAGTCGAAATACCCGTCAGGGACTTTGAATGACTCCTCAGATCGGACGGGACTTCCTTCTTGCAAGGCAATCCGGTTCAGGATCGCCTCAGAAAGGGAGTCGAAATACCCTTCAGGCACCACGAATGGTTTCTCACCGGTGGGTTGCTCCGGCAACAGGTGCTGAGATTCAGGGTTTTTCATTGCGGTGTTTTGGATGTGAACAGGGACTTTCTGGTTTAACGTCCTTGAAGTGATTTTTCGATCTTTTTTACTGCATGATGGTAGGAGGCTTTCAGACCACCGACCTTCAGCCCGAGCACTTCTGCGATTTCCTCGTATTTCTTGTTTTCAAAGTATTTCATGGTGAAAACCAGGCGTTGCTGGGGAGGCAGTTTCATGACTGCTTGTTGAAGTGCCAATTGGATCCGATCACCTGAATAAAGCGGGTCGGATGCCAGCTTATCAGCTAGTTGATATTCTACATCTTCCAAAGAAATCAATGCTCTGCGCTTCCGCTCTCTCAAAAAACTCAGGCACTCATTGGTGGCGATGCGGTAAAGCCACGTGTAAAAGGAGGACTCACCTCGGAATCCGGATAAGGCTTTCCATGCTTTCACGAAAACGTTTTGCGTCACGTCATTGGCGTCGTCGTGGTCAACGACTATGCGGCGGACATGCCAATAAATACGCTCTTGGTATTTTCGTACCAATCGGGCGAACGCTGCGTTGCGTGTGTCCTCCACAGCGCATTGCGCCAACAAGATGTCGTCTTCGGGGTCGGTCATACCTCTTTGGCAGGACCAGAGGTTTATCAGGATGTCGTCACTTCCACCGTCTTGCGACGGACCGCCTTCTCGGCTGCTTTGACGATATCCGATGCCTCCAATCCGTATTTCTTCATCAGCTGGTCCGGCGTACCGCTCTCACCAAACGAATCATTCACCGCTACGAATTCCTGTGGAGCAGGATGGTTGGTTACGAGTAGTTGAGCTACAGCGTCCCCAAGTCCTCCCCAGCGTTGATGTTCTTCAGCGGTCACGACACAACCGGTTTTTCTGACGGACCGTAGGACGGCAGCTTCGTCAAGAGGTTTAATGGTGTGTATGTTCAATACTTCAGCAGAAACTCCTTTTTCATGCAATGCCTCACAAGCCTCGATCGCTTTCCAGACGAGATGTCCGGTAGCGATGATGGTGACGTCCGTTCCTTCGTTGAGCAGGATCGCCTTGCCAATCTCAAAGGGCTGGTCGGCAGGAGTGAAGTTCGGCACCGTTGGTCGT
>JBJTRB010000332.1:0-8366 GCA_046075925.1 Bacteroidota bacterium
ATTTGGATGGTTGGGAAGGTGTTCCGCGAAAAATCGGATTCGACTCCCGGAACGTGGCGAGCGCGTACCGTATTCATTCTGTTATGGGCATCCCTGTCGATTACCGCTGTCCGCGGCGGATGGCAACAGCTGCCGGTCAACGAGACGTTTGTCTTTTATTCCAAAGACCAATTTCTTAACCACACGGCGGTCAATCCGGTTTGGCACCTGGCATATGATATCAAGATGGCAGGTTTCAATCGATCGAATCCTTTCGATCGAGTGGAGCCGGCTGTAGTAGAGAGTAGCCTTTCTCAATTCAGATCCAACAACGAACCATCACAAAAGATCTTTACGTCTGATCGTCCCAACATCGTGGTGTTGTTGCTGGAAAGTTTTACGGCTGACGTCGTGGGAGCCATGCACGGCGAGCCGGGACTGACGCCGACACTCGACTCGCTCATTCATCATGGTCTGTTGTTCGATCGTATTTATTCTTCCGGGTTTCGTACGGACCAGGGAATCGTTTCCGTATTGAATGGGTGGCCAGCGACGCCCTATCATTCCATCATGCGTTCCACCGAGAAATCGCAGCGTCTTCCATCTGCTGTCCGAGCGGTTGAAAAGGTCGGCTATCGCACTTCGTTTTATTACGGAGGTGCAGCCAATTTTTCCAATCTGGGCGCCTATCTGCAATTGGAGGGATTCGATCGTATAATGACACAGGACTCATTTCCTGAAAACCCGCTCAAGGGGAAATGGGGTTTTCACGACGAAGTGGTTTTAAAAAAACAATTGGATGACCTGTCTCTGGAGCGCCAGCCGTTCTTCAGTGTGGTCATGACACTCAGTAACCATGAGCCCTTTGATGTTCCCGGAGAAACACGGGTTCCAGGTGCTGACGAACCGTCCCGTTTCCGTAATGCCGTGCGTTATACGGATGATGCCTTGCGTGTCTATTTTGAAATTGCATCCAGACAATCCTGGTACAACAACACACTGTTCGTCTTAATCGCCGATCACGCACATCCGCTACCTAAGAAGCGTGATATCCTATTCCCTCAAGGAAGGCACATCCCGATGGTGTTCGCTGGAAGGATCTTGTGCGATAGTGTTCAAGGATCGAGAATACACACCTTGGGTGGTCATCACGATTTCCCTGTGACATTGCTTGCGCAACTCGGAATCGATGCTGCCGACTTTTCTTGGAGCAAAAATCTGCTGTCGAAGAATACACGATCCTTCGCTTATTTACCATTTGATGATAATCTGGTTTGGAAAAGCGAAGCAGGTTGGTTCTTGTATGACTTCAAGAAGGACAGCATCGTTGAACGATCCTTCTTGTACGAGGACACGGAAGAGGAGGCTACCCTGGTCAGGGCAAAAGCATACATGCAAGCCCACTACGGAGCTTATTTGGATTACTGATAGGAAAAAACGGGTGCCTTACTCCAGGACGAAGGTCTCCAGGAACTTGGTGGTGTAGTTTCCTTTCCTGAAATCCTCGTTCTTCATCAATTGTTGATGGAAAGGGATGGTAGTCTTCACACCTTCGATCACGAATTCACTCAGCGCGCGCTCCATGGTATTGATCGCTTCTTCGCGCGACTGTGCAATCGTGATGAGCTTAGCGATCATCGAATCGTAATTCGGCGGGATGACGTAACCGGCGTAAATGTGAGAATCGACTCGTACACCATGTCCGCCTGGCACGTGCAGTACCGTAATCTTGCCCGGTGAAGGACGGAATCCGTTGTAAGGATCCTCTGCGTTGATGCGGCACTCGATGGCGCACATGGACGGGAAATAGTTCTTTCCACTGATAGGTATTCCAGCGGCAATCTTGATTTGCTCCTTGATGAGGTCGTACTTGATCACTTCTTCCGTTACCGGATGCTCCACCTGGATACGGGTGTTCATTTCCATGAAGAAGAAGTTGCGGTGCTTGTCGACCAGGAATTCCACGGTGCCGACACCTTCGTATTGCACGGCCAGTGCCGCTTTGATGGCAGCCTCTCCCATTTTCTCACGGAGCTCCGGAGTCATGAAAGGGGAGGGAGTCTCTTCGCACAGTTTCTGGTGACGACGTTGCACCGAGCAGTCGCGCTCACTGAGGTGACAGGCCGTGCCGAACTGGTCGCCTGCGATCTGTATCTCGATATGTCTGGGCTCTTCAATGTATTTCTCCAGATACATGCCGTCGTTACCGAAGGCAGCACCGGCTTCTTGTCGAGCGGATTCCCAGAGCGATTCAAAATCCTCCGGCTTCCAAACGATACGCATACCACGGCCTCCGCCACCGGCTGTGGCTTTGAGGATTACGGGGTAACCGATCTGTTTGGCGACTTTGAGTCCGGTCTTGAGGTCGGTGAGCAAACCATCGCTACCGGGAATGGTCGGAACGCCCGCTTTTTTCATCGTGTCCTTCGCATTCGATTTGTCGCCCATCGAATCAATCTGCTCGGGCGTAGCACCGATGAATTTGATTCCGTGCTGCGCACAGATAGCGGAGAACTTGGAGTTTTCTGACAGGAAGCCGTAACCCGGATGGATAGCATCGGCGTTGGTGATCTCGGCAGCCGAGATGATGCGCGGAATATTCAGGTAAGAGTCCTTGCTGGGCGGCGGACCTATGCAGACGGCTTCGTCGGCGAATCGTACGTGAAGGGAATCCTTATCGGCCGTGGAATAGACAGCCACTGTGCGGATGTCCATTTCCTTGCAGGTACGGATGATGCGCAGCGCGATTTCGCCGCGATTGGCAATGAGTATCTTCTTGAACATGTGCTATAGGCATTGGGACGTAAGCGACCCGGAAAATCAACTCGGATCGACTAAGAACAGCGGCTGATCGTATTCGACCGGCGAAGCATTATCGACCAGCACTTTTACGATGCGGCCCGATACCTCTGCTTCGATTTCATTGAAAAGTTTCATGGCTTCGATGATGCAAAGCACTTTACCGGCTTTGATTTCATCGCCCACGTTCACGAAGGAAGGCTTATCAGGCGAAGAGGAGCGATAGAACGTTCCGATCATGGGCGACTTGATGGTCACTAATTTGGAATCGTCGGATGCTTTTGGCGCATCGTGCTTCGGTGCTTCGGTCCGAGGTGCAGCGGCTGGTGCAGCAGCGGCAACAGGAGCCGCAGCAACGTGCATCACTTGCGGTGCACCCACCATGGCTGGAGCACCGTGTGACGTCTTGATGATGATCCTAAAATCATTTTGCTCAAGGCTGACTTCGTGTACTCCGCTTTTTTGTACGAATTGGATGAGACTCTCTATCTCCTTCAGGTTCATGTTCAAGGCGGCGGAAGCGGCCTTGGGAGTGGGCGTCTTTTTGCTTTTCACGGGGTTGGTTTTTAGTTTAAATCCTTCAAAAAGAGTCAAAAACGACTTTTTTAATCGGATTCAGGCTCAAACTTAGTCCAAAAATCACTCACAGGCAATACGGGCCGAAAGTCGTCAAATGGCCCATTTCAGCCATACACTGCCCCAGGTGAATCCACCGCCGAATGCAGCCAGGATGAGGTTGTCACCTTTTTTGAGTTGAGGGCCGTATTCCCACAAACAAAGTGGAATCGTGCCACTGGTTGTGTTGCCGAACTTCTGGATGTTAAGCATCACCTTTTCTGGACCTACGTCCATGCGACGTGCCGTTGCATCGATGATCCGTTTGTTGGCTTGGTGCGGGACAAGGAAGGCGATATCGTTTCCAGTCAATCCGTTGCGTTCCATGATTTCTGCAGAAACATCCGCCATGTTGGTCACGGCGAACTTGAACACAGGTTGTCCGTCCTGAAAAACAAAGTGCTCCTTGGCATCCACTGTCTTATGGGAAGCCGGCTTGACGGAACCGCCAGCCTTTTGATGGAGATATACACGGCCTGAGCCGTCACTTCTCAGGATGGAATCAAGAATGCCGACACCTTCCGTGTTGGGTTCCAACAGAACGGCGCCACCACCATCACCGAAGATCACGCAGGTAGCGCGGTCGGAGTAATCGATGATACTCGACATCTTATCGGCACCGACCACGACCACTTTTTTGTATTGACCTGATTCGATGAATTTGGATCCGGTGACCAGCGCGAACATGAATCCGGAGCAGGCAGCTTGAATGTCATAGCCGAAAGCGTTCTTTGCTCCGATCTTGTCACAAATGATATTGGCGGTCGCAGGGAAAACGAAATCAGGAGTGGTCGTTGCACATATGAGCAATTCGATCTCCATCGGGTCGATGCCGCGCTTGCGGCAAAGTTCCTGGACAGCCGGAACTGCCAGGTCGGAAGTGCCGAGTCCTTCGCCTTTCAGGATCCTACGTTCTTTGATGCCGGTGCGCGATGTGATCCACTCGTCGGTGGTATCGACCATTTTCTCAAGTTCGCTGTTAGACAGTACGAAGTCGGGTACATATCCGCCGACTGCGGTGATGGCCGCTGTGATCTTTCCCATGCAATTAGGTTAGTGGGTAAAAATAACAAATAATGTGGAGGCGCTACGGAGATGGTCAGCCTACCGCTTCTTTGGAAAAGGCGGCAGCAATGCGGTCGCACAGCCGCGCTTGAGCGACTTCGTGCGCAAGCAGCACCATGTTCTTGATCGCTTTGGCTTTGCTGATTCCGTGTGCGATGATGACGGTGGAGTTCACACCCAGGATCGGTGTTCCGCCATAATCCTCGTAATTGAATCGATCGAAGTAAGGATCGGAAATGCCCCTTTTCTTTATCAACGCATAAAACGATTCAGCCTCCTTCAAGAGCACGTTCCCTGTAAAGCCGTCGCACACGACCACATCGGCTTTGTCGTTGAAAAGGTCTCTTCCCTCGACGTTACCGATGAAGTGGATATCGCGCGTCTCTTTCAAGAGTCCGTGTGTCTCTTTTACCAGCAGATTGCCTTTCTCTTCTTCTTCGCCGATACTCATCAATCCCACTTTCGGATTCTCGATGTGCAAAATATGCCGTGCATATAGCGTTCCGAGGGTGGCGAATTGTTGCAATACTTCGGGTTTGCAGTCAGCATTCACTCCGACATCGAGCATCAATCCCCAGCCGCCGTTCTCCTTTGGAAGCAGTGTGGCAATGGCAGGGCGCAGGATGCCGGGAATCGCTTTTACGCTGAACATGGAACCGACCAACATGGCTCCGGTATTTCCTGCAGAGGCAAAGGCATCTATCCGACCTTCCTTCAGCAAGTGAAAGCCTACAGAGATGCTGGAGTTGGGTTTTTGTTGAATCGCTTTGGTCGGATGCTCGCCCATGCCGATGGTATCGGGGGCATCCACGATCTGGAAGCGGGAAGCATCAGCATGCAGTTGCTCTAATCCTGAACGGATATAAGCTGCGTCACCGATCAATACAGTCAGTGCGCCGGCGGGCAATTCAGCAGCTGCCATGACGGCACCTGCCAGGGTTTCAGAGGGAGCATAATCGCCTCCCAGTATGTCGACTCCGATCTTCATGGTTGGACGATGGACTGGTGGGTTGAAAATACCCTGTATATGAAAAACAGTTGACAGCAGCCTTGGCTACTTGTCAACTGTCGAATGTCAATGCAGGGGGACAAATCAGAGCGACTCTTCCTTCTCGAGGATGACGCGTCCTTTGTAGTAAAGTTTTCCCTCGTGCCAGTGTGCACGGTGGAAAAGGTGGGACTGTCCGGTTGCTGGATCAACTGCAACGGTAGGCACTTCGGCTTTCCAGTGCGTACGGCGCTTATCGCGGCGTGATTTCGAGTGTCTGTGTTTAGGATTTGGCATGACTCACTATCTTTTATTCGTTTCTTTCAATTCAGGTTGATCTTCTTCAGGGCTTCCCAGCGAGGATCGGGTTCATCGGCATTTTCTTGGTGCTGATGTTTTTCAATTTCTCTCAAGATTTCGGGATTACACGAGGAGGAGCCATCTTCGTTGTCCGGATGGACGTTCCGCATGGGAATCATCACCGTTACATATTCGTAGATGAATTGGGAGATATCCAGTTGATGCTCTGAGGCAGGAATCACAATCATGTCCTCCGCTTCTTCCTCTGCGTGGTCGCCCAACTTCACAATCAACTCCGTGTAACCCTCCAAGTCCAGCTGCAAGTCATCCAGACAGCGGTCGCACGTGACCATCACTGTGCCCTGCAACGTGAAATCGAGCAGGAGCAGATTCTCCTTTTTCTCCAGCACGACCAGTACATCCATGTTACCATGTTGGATGACTGAATGCTCGAATTCTTGAAAGAACGTATCGTCTACCTCGAACTCGAATTCATGCTCTCCGTGTGGCAGAGACCCGAACTCGATCCGAAATTCCCTCGACCTTCCCATCGCTATTTTCCTGATTTTAAGGGGCGTCAAAGATAGGAAATCCTCTCTTTTCTGCCAACCTTTTTAACCCGGTTGTTCTGTAAAAATGTATTTTTCAAGGCATTAAGCCCATTTGGCGTCTTTTTTAGGTTTGCATGGACAACTGTTTCTAACTTTAGCGGGGCGATAAGCTCTCTTTGTGCGAAAAATCCTCAAAACCATCCTTTTTCCTGTATTATGGGTGTGGAGGTCGTTGTTCTTCATCAACGCCGTTCTCACCTTTTTCTTGCTTTTTCCTGCTTTTTTCGTCCTTCTGCAACGGGAAAAATGGTTTCCGGCAGTTTTTCACCTGAAAAGGTTCTGGGCCCGACTCATCCTCTGGCCTCTGGGCATATTCTATACAATAGACCGGACAGCAAAGCTGGACACCAGCCGCACCTATGTCATCTGCCCCAACCACACATCCTATCTGGACATCATGCTCATTTATCTGAGCATCCCTATTTATTTCCATACTATGGGAAAAGCGGAACTGCTGAAAGTGCCACTTTTCAGGAAGTTTTTCGAGCGCATGAACATTCCGGTCAACCGCAAGAGTAAAGTGGATGCACATCGGGCCATGCTTCGAGCAGGATCGGATATCGAAAAAGGAATCAGCGTGACGCTTTTTCCGGAAGGTACCATTCACCACAATGGTCCCGTGATGGGTCGCTTCAAGAACGGACCCTTCCACCTGGCCATAGAAAAACAGGTCCCGATTTTACCTGTGACGTTTATCAATAACTGGCTGCTTCTTCCGGACGACTTTCAGTTCAGGGTGGGACGCCCAGGACTGGCTCGAGTCATCATACATCCGCCGATCGAGACCAAGGGGATGACACTCGACGATTTGGAGCGATTGAAAAAGATGACGTACGACGTAATAGACCAACCGCTTCGCGAAAAATACGCTCCGTGGTACAAGAGCCCGGAAGTAGTCGACTAAGAAGGAGCTATAGGAGTGCTCAGCAGAATTCTTCGTACGCGGTGCGCAGATTTTCTGCAATCATTTCGGCAGATCTCCCGTCGATGTGATGACGTTCGATGAAATGAACCAGTTTCCCGTCTTTGAACAATGCAATAGCAGGAGAGGAGGGAGGATAGGGAAGCGTGTACTTTCGTGCTTGAGCAGTAGCGTCGGTATCTTGTCCTGCAAATACGGTAAAGAGTTTAGCAGGATGCTTACCGCCGCTCAGCGATAGTTTGACACCGGGACGAGCGGTACCGGCCGCACAACCACAAACGGAATTCAAAACCAGCAGTACGGTCCCCGTTGAATCAGGAATATTTTGGTCCACGTCAGCAGGTGTACGTAGTTCCTGGAATCCGACATTGGTCAATTCTTGACGCATCGGGGTGCAGATGTATTCAGGATAAGGCATGTTTAATAGGAATTAGTGTCAGACAAATTTACGAATAATCACATTTTGAGTCAGCATGTGCGAAATCAACTGGATTTTCAGTTGAGAAAACAGGTTTCGGTACAAAAGGTTCAAATCCTTACAACATCAAGGGTTGATGGGTTTTCTGTCAACGGGCCCGCCGGTTCGGTGATAGTTTGCTCATATGACAAGGGAATATTCATACGGAACCATAACAGCGGCGCGCTTCCTGGCAGTACTTGCCACCGTCTGCACCGCATGGATTGGTTCAGTGGCAGCACAAGATGTGTTGCCCGATAAGGTATACCGTGTCACAGCGTATAAAAAGGGCGACATATCAGTTACCAGCCGGTCCAATTACGCGGAGGTGACACCACAACAGAAATTATACATCCCCAACGCGTTCACACCGAACGGGGACGGAATCAATGACGCTTTCGGTGTAAAGGGAGAAGGTCTCCGCAATTTCACCATGCGGATATTCGATCGGTGGGGAGAAATCATATTCGAGTCGGACAATCCACTCCACCAATGGGACGGCAGCTACAAAGGCGCTGCCCAACCTAGAGAACAATACATGTATGTCATCAGTTGGAAAGCATCAGGCGGTGGCGAAGATGTGGTGAAACGCGGTGAAGTGATGCTGATTCGGTAGGGAATTATACTTCC